>VGSX01000074.1 GCA_016874895.1 Deltaproteobacteria bacterium | reverse complement strand
AACTGGCTGCCAGAGCTTTTCCAGGGAAGGGGGCTGTTTTTTGCTGCCCGAAGCATTGATAGTGTGCGGCAATTTAGTAACTCCTTGTGATTAAAGGATATTACGAAATCGATCACATGCTCACAATCGCTTTGTCAAGCAAAAAATGCAATTCCCCCAAAATTTTTCATGAAGTTTTTATACCCTATTGCAAGTTTCTAACCGGACATTGCTGAGTCTGTTTATAAATGATTATGGTCCCAGGCATGAGCAGCATTTAAGGGAGAGAATTCTCGATTCCGCTTCTTCATTAATTCAAGAATGGTCAGGCGATTGCGGAGTTCATGACCGCACCCCGGACCGCCGGGATACAGGCGACCGGGCCCAGCTCCGGGCTGAAATCGACGCCTATGTGGCCCATCTCTATGGCCTGAACCGGGATGATTTTGCCTACATCCTGGACACCTTCCCGGTTTTGCGGCAGAAGGAGGAAAAGGCCTTGTGGGAATTCATGTCCAAGCGCAAGTGCCTGGAGGAGTATGATCGCATCGCCACAATATTATGAGGTCATACGGCAAAGTGGCAATGACGTTCATGTTATCTGAGCCCAAGCCGTGGAAATAATTATCAGGAGGGTAAAAGACGCCTCACCTTCAGACCAGATAAAGGTTGTTTGACTATGTCTCCGACAATACTCAGAATTGGATCATACCGCTTTTTCTTTAACAGCCGGGAAGAGAGACGCCGCCACATCCATATCTCCTGCCCGGAGGGCAGCGCCAAGTTTTGGCTGGAGCCGATTGTAGCCCTGGCTTGTCATTATAACCTGTCAACAGGCGAATTGCGCCGCCTGGAGAACATCGTAAAGGAACGGGAAGATGAGTTCACGTCAGCCTGGAATAAGCACTTCGGATCATGAGGTCACCAATATTGAGCCGTCCGGATTCTGGGTGCTGGTGGATAATCAGGAATTTTTCATTCCTTTTGCCGATTATCCGTTGTTTAAGGAGGCGAAAATCAGCCAGATTTTTCATATGGTGCGCCTGTCTCCCTCTCAACTGCACTGGCCGGAGCTGGATGCAGATATTGAAATTGAGGCCCTGACACATCCGGAGCACTATCCTTTAGTGTACCGGGATTAACCCAAGTTTACCACCTGCAAAAAAATAAACTTGTTATATCAGACGGATAAGTCATTTTTAAAAAAATTATGGTCACTACATCTTGATTAAGCTTTGAGGCGTTTGGTTTTCAGGGGCTTGGGAGCCAGGCCCAAGGCCCGATAGACCTCCAGATGAAAAGGTTCGGGATCGGTGGTCTGCCTCAGATAGAGGCGCTCGTTCTGTTTGTTGGTCAGGGAAACGGTGACCCGCAGCTGGGTGGCCAGGCGGGAGCGGATTGTCTGCCAGCGGTGCGAATTGCCTCTGTCCCGAAGCCGGCGTTGAATCCCGGCCAGGAGATGGTAGGCCAGGACCGTGATGCACAGGTGTCCCTCCAGTCGGCGGTCCAGACGGTGAGACACCGGTCTGAGGTCCGGTTCGCTCTTGAGGGCCCGGAAGGCCTCTTCCACCTGGGTGAGCATAATATAAAGGGCCCAGAGTTCCTCATCGGACAGGTCCTGACGGTTGGAACGTAAATAATAGGACCCGGAAAAGGTGGCCCGGAGTTTGTCCGGCTCGGCAATTTCCCAGGTGAGGCGGTGCACCTGGCCCTGGAACTGCTGCACCTGGATATCATAGAAGCGGGCTACGGTGGGATCACGTTCCCGCAAGCGCCCCAGGCGGCCCAGGCTCAAGTGGTAAACTTGGGCTAAGGATCAATGGAAATCCTTGATAACAATTGTTCTTTGGTCATGGGTCATCCTGGTGGTTCACTACAGTCATTGAGAATTGTTGGAGTTAAGGGGAATTCGGCAGTTGCGCGCCATGCCAGACCGCCACAATCCAAATCGTTCCGTCTCGCTGGCGGTAAAAAAACCGATAGGGTGCGATCACCACTTCCCGATACGGCAAGTCAGGGAATTCCGGAATCACTCGGCCGGATTCCGGGAATTCCTCCAGCCGCCTTAATATCTTCTCTGCCCGCTGGCGAAATCGTCGAGCCGCTTCGGGGTTTTCCCGGCGAATATAGGCCACCGCAGCTAAAAACTGATTCCGGGCTAAAGAGGTAAACCGCAGGTTCACGACTGGCCAGCATCCAAGAGGGCGTCAGCCTCCGCCAGCACCGTCTCCAGATCGTGGCCTTCGCCGGCCTCAATCTCCCTCTCGCCTCTGACCAAAAGACGCAACAGTTCTTTATCGTGCTCGGCGGCCTCATAACTCTCCACGCTCAACAGCACCGCCGCCGCTCGGCCCCGTTGCGTGATGACCAGAGGTTCCCGAGAATCGCGCACCTGCTTTAAAACTTTGGCGGCATCCTGCCTGAGATCGCTTATTGATATAATATTTGGCAACTTCCCCATTTTGTACCTCCAATAGTACTGTGCAGTGTACTAGAGAAAAGGGAAGAAAGCAAGCGGGCGGAAAAACAGTCGCTCGTTGGTTATTGATCGCGGCTTTTTAACGGAAGTTTTAAATTATTTTCAAGAAAATCAGGATATCATATTGATTGTTCTATATTAATTGGCGATTTGGCAAAAATAGTATACCCATGCATATCGATGTCGTTCCCAATCGCAACTCACCACCGGCCATCTTGCTCCGGGAGGCGCGGCGTCAGGGAAAAAAGGTGGTCAAGGTGACCTTGGCCAACCTGTTCCATCTGTCACCCCAGCGCATTGATATCCTGCGGCGAGCCCTGAAGGGTGAGTTGGACGGCTTGGCTTTTAGATTGATAGAACCCGGTTCCAAGTCGGCCACTGCCCGTTGGGCCAAGACTCATGCATGAAAAGAAATATTCGGCCTGGACCCTGATTCCTTTGATGAATACAGGTGTCCGTTATGTGCTAAGATGCAATCCTGAACGGGCTCGACAAGTAAGAGCAAATCGTAATGATCGTATCAATAAGATAAAAGTAGGCGTTCAGCTTTCAGCAATCAGCTTTCAGCAAAAACAATGGGTTAGGGAAACTAAGCGAAAAACCAGTGATCCGCCACCTTGGGATAACTATTTGAATTTAATCCATTAGCTGACGGCTGTAAGCTGACCGCTGAACGCTTACTACAGGCATTGTTAATCAAGCTCCCCGAAACGATATGAGTACCCAGTAGGAAAAGGGCCAGATAATTTGATTTAATTTTTAATATCAAAAAGATAACCAGAATTTCTGTTTTTTTAAACTGGAACTTCCGTTAAATCCTGCTTCCTACCTGAAAAATTATGACTGCAACAACAAACGCCAGCCCGGTGTTAAAGGCCAGGGCAAACAGGGCCCAGTTCCAGGAGGACTCCCGGGCCATGGCCACCACGGTGACAAAACAGGGGGCGTAGAGCAACACAAAGATGATCAGGGCTAGTACCGCCGGCAGGGTCCAGTGGGGGTCGGCGGCAATCCGCTCGGTCAGGCTTCCCGCCTCTTCCGGATCCACTTCGCCCAGGGAATAGGCGGTGCCCAGGGTGACGACGATCACCTCCTTGGCGGCAAAGCCCCCGATGAGGGCGATATTGGTCTGCCAGTTAAAGCCGGCCAGGCTCATCACCGGCTCGATGGCGTGACCGAGGCGGCCGGCCACCGAGTACTCCAGTGCGGCCTCACCCTGCTTTGCTTTGATTTCAGAAAGTTTTTCCTCGAGCAGCATGGCTTTATCCTCATCGGACAGATTCTCCTGGACGGCCGCCGCGACCACCTCTTGTTCCACGGCCTTCGTTTGCTCTTCAAATTTTTCCACCTGGCTGGCTGGAAGTTGCGGGAAGGTCATGGCCGCCCACAGCAGAATGGCAATGGCCAGAATAATGGTGCCGGCCTTCTTGAGGTATTGCCAGGCGCGATCCCAGGTATGGATCAGCACACCCCGCAGGGTGGGGAGCCGGTAAGGGGGCAGTTCCATGATAAAAGGAGTGGATTCGCCTTTGATCACCGTCCAGCGCAATATTCTTGATACCACCAGGGTCGCGGCCCAGGCGCCCAGGGTAATGAGGAACATGATCATGGCCTGGCTCTGTTCGAAAAAGGCCCCTACCAGGAGGATGAATACCGGAATCTTGGCGCCGCAGACCTGGAAGGGCGCCGTGATGATGGTGGCCAGTCGTTCTTTGGGGCTCTTCAGGGTTCTGGCCGCCATGACTCCGGGCACGGCGCAGCCGCCGGGCAGTCCTCCGGAGATAATCAAGGGCATGACCGAGGCGCCATGCAGACCGAAGAGGCGCACTACCCGGTCCATCATGTAGGCCACCCGGGCCATGTAGCCCAGGTCTTCCATGAAGGTGACCAGCGCAAACATGATAAAGATTAACGGCACAAAGCTCAAAACACTGCCGACGCCGCCGATGATGCCGGAGACGATGAGCGATTGCAGCAAACCTTCCGGCAGGAGAATGGTAAAGGTCCCACCCAGCCAACCGAAAAAGGCCTCCAGCCACCCCTTGGGATATTCACCCACCGTAAAGGTAATATGGAAAACGGCATACAGCACGGCAACCATGATAATCGGCCCCAGAAACTTGTGGGCCAGCACCTTATCCAGGCGGTCCGATTTATCAAAACGCTGGTGGGATTCCATGACCAAGACGTCTGGCTGTCGCAGCACCGAGTTGATAAAGCCATAGCGGTAGTCGGCAATAATGGCCTCCGGATCGGAGTTATAGTTCCTTTGGCAGATATCCTCGACCTTGGCAGCCATTTCTTCCAGTTTGGGCGCAATGGAACCGATCTGCCGGCCAGCAGCTATGATCTTTTCATCGCCTTCCAGATACTTCAGGGCAATCCAGCGGGCCGGATACTGCTGGGTCATGAAGTAGGCCGCCTCAATCATGTGGGTCATGCCTGTCAGGATGGGATCTATGTCCGGCCCGTAGGATGTTTCCAACGGTTTCCATTCACGACCCGATCTTCTGGCAACCTCGACTGCCTCCCGAATAATGTCCTCTTTGCCGACGCCTTTGAGGGCGACGGTTTCCACCACCGGGACCTTTAGCAATTCACTTAACCTGGCACTATTAATCCGGATGCCTTTCTCTTTCACCTCATCCATCATGTTCAAGGCCAGGATCAGGGGGATCCCCAGCTCCATGAATTGCACCGCCAGATAGAGACTGCGTTCCAGGGCCGTGGCGTCAATAATGTCCACCACCACGTCCACCTTCTCGTCCACCAGGACCTCCCGGGCTACCACCTCCTCCAGAGAATAGGCGGTCAAAGAATAGGTTCCCGGGATATCGATGAGATGCACGTTCTGGCCGTTATGTTTATACGTACCCTCTTTACGCTCCACGGTAATGCCGGGATAATTGCCGACCCGCTGATGGGCGCCGGTTATGGCATTGAACATGGTGGTCTTGCCGCTATTGGGGTTGCCGGCCAAGGCCACCGTGATATTTTCCGACACGCTTAACCCTCCATCTCCACCGTGATGTGATCGGCTTCGCTGTTGCGCAGGGTCAAGGTGAACCCTTTCAACCGCAGGGCCACCGGGTCCTGGAGCGGCGCCCGCCCGACGATCAGAACCTCCGTGCCGGGCACCAGCCCCATGTCCCTGATTCTCCGGCCCAATTCTCTGTTGGCCGCCACCGCCTTGATAACCGCTCTTTCATTGAGGCACATATGCCGCATTGACTTCACCATGAGTTCTGTTCCTCCTCGTTATTTCGATTTTTTGCAATAATAATTCGGGGTCCTCTGATGAGGTGTTGGCCTCGTGAGGCCTTATCCCCTTTGGCCTTATATGATATTTAGTCTCAATATCAAAATAAATCTTTTCTGTCAAGGGGGAATTTTTTTGTAAGGATGGCTTGCTCAAAGTTCCAGGGATTGGAGTAGTGGAGGGTAAACGCCTTAGCTCCCATCGGCCGGAGTATGGATATATACGTTACTGATACGGGAGCTGGGCTGCCTTCAATGCCCGGATGAGCAAGGTTGCCCGGCAGTCTGATTTCTGACAATTGAGAAAAAATCCTCTTGACAGGAGGGAAATTTATTGATATTGAGAATCTATCGCTATAAAAACGGATTAGAAGCCTTTAGAGAATTCCTGATACATAATGGTATGCGAGTTACCCCGGAGCGGGAGGCCATCCTGGAGGAAGTGTTCGCCGAACACGAACACTTCGATGTCGAGGGACTCATCATGCGCCTGCGCCAGAAGGGCAAGCGCTCCTCCCGGGCTTCGGTCTATCGAACTCTGGCCTTGTTGGTGGAAAGCAGTCTGGTCCAGGAGGTGTTTTACAAAGACGGGCATATGCATTACGAACACATTTATGGGCATGAGCACCACTGTCATCTGCGTTGCCTGGGGTGCAACAAGACCATAGCCATTCTTGATGAAGCCTTGGCCGATGTCATCGAAGGCCTTGGAATGGAATATAATTTCGAGGTTATCTCTGGACGGCTGGAAATATTCGGTTTTTGTCCCAACTGCCGGGATAAAAACCAATAAATGGAGTAATTTTTTTATCCTAATATTGAGATTAAATCTCAGTATAAATTAAATCCAGGGAGGATTGAACCGTGTTTACTCTTCAATTCAGTGGTACAGAAGGCGGCAGTGTGGGTGCTTCCCAAGAGATAGTGGAAATTATGGCTCCCGGTACCCCCATGGTAAGGGTAACCGGCGAGGAACCGGCAAGTCCCCTGGCGGGGGCATGCCGCCAAACGACAGAACCCGTATTGCCTTTGGGATTTTTATCGCCTGGGGAGAGGGGCGTCATCGTGTCGGTGCAGTCCGGGAGGCATTCCTGTGGTTCCGGCTGTCCTCGGAAGCAGGCGTTCTATCGGTTCGAAGAGATGGGATTACATCGGGGCAAGGCCATCGAGGTTTTAAATAACTGCGGTTGCGGCCTTATCCTGATCAAGGTGGACGAGACCAGAATCGCCCTGGGCCGGGGCGCGGCCATGAAAATCATGGTCCGCCGGTTACATTGACGCTCGTTCAATCAGGTCGGATAGCATCGACCGGAATAGACCTATAAAGAGATTGAGGATTCGTGGGGTCCCGAACGCGCCATTGGATGGATATGGGGATGATAGATGGAAGGGAATCCAGGCGTTAAGGATGGCGCCTCCCGGGACCCAACGAAGTTATGAACCCCGGTTGGAAAATTATGAGGCTTAGGAGGTTAAACAGCCATGCTTGATGTCATCTTGGTCGGCGCCATTATCGCTGGGGCCGTGTATCTGCTTTACCGTAATCTTTGGAAAAAGAAGCATTGTTCTGGCTGCAATTCCCAGGATTGTCCCACCAGGAAAATGGCAAGTTGACCTTGGATTGTCTGTGGGTGGGTTAAGGAAACACTTAAAGGAGGATAGGTATCGGATGCCATGTGAATGAGATGATGTTTGGGGATACGGTTCAGGCGGGTGCTCCTTGCCTGGACGGTTGGAGATGATGGCGTTCCGCCTCCATGAGGCACTGATCCGCTGGCCCCACATCGGTCTGGATAACCGGATGTAAGGCCATCTCCTGCCCCAGGGGAATCAATCCCCTGGTTATGGCAAGATACGCAGTTTATTACCCTATCTAACTTCAGGAGGAACATCATATGGGAAAATTCATCGATGACCTGATGCATCTGGAGGCCGATGTCCGGCACCTGCATGAAGACGTGGCGCACATTGAAAAAGACCTTACCGGTCTGGCACAGACCCTGAATGTCAGGGACCTCAAAGACCATCTGCAGGATTTAGACCAGCATCTCCATGATGTCTTGAATCATGTGGGTCATATCCGTATGGAAGCGGAATCCAAGGAATAGTGGTTTTCCGGGGCTGGCGATGGGGTGCGAAATGATCGTCAGTCCCGGATTAAAAAATAAGTAGGCGTTCAGCTATCAGCAATCAGCTTTCAGCAAAAACAATGGGTTAGGTGGAAACTAAGCGAAAAACCAGTGATCCGCCACCTTAGAATAACTAGTTGAATTTAAAGCTTAGCTGACGGCTGTAAGCTGACCGCTGAACGCTTACAAAAATAAGGATCGACCCATGACGATTTTCAAAAGAATCCGGCGCCCTTTGGCCACCCTGGAGGATTTTCTCTGTCCGGTGATCGGCACCTGCCTGACCCTGAAAGAGCTGCAGAAGATGGCCCGGCGGTTTCACTATGAAGGCGACCCCTCCCCCTATAACCTGCATACCTGGTTGATCAGGACCTGCAAAAAATCGCCCTTCGTGGCAAAACAGGTGCAGAAATTTCTCACCGAAAAATATCGTCCCATCATGCGGCGGCTGGATGAATTCGAGGGCGAGGCGGTCCTCCCGGCCTGGGAAAAGGCGGTGCAGGAAGGTCAGGTGGCCGGAGCCTTCTGGGCCATTCTCACCCGGCTGGATGTCTCAAACCACATTATTGAGCAGGTTTTTGGGGAAGTCCATATGATGTCCCATCTCCAGGCGGCTGAAGTGCGGACGGAACTCAAATCCTTCGATAGTTTACGCAAAGAAAACGACCAACTGGCCCAACGCCTGCAAAAAGCCCGGCTAAATCTGGAACGGCTGCGAAGCGCCCAGGAAGAACTGCGCCGCCGGCTGGCCCAAAAAGAGGGCGGAGTTCGGCAACTGCAGCGGCAATTGGCCCAGACCACCCAGGCACTGCAGGCTCAGGAGAACCGCCATGACCTGGCCCTGCTGGAAAGGGAAAATAAGGAGCTGCAAAGGGAAAACAAGATTTTGCGGGGCCAGTTATCCCAGGAGCGCCTCCACAGGGCAAATTTCGAGAGACGCCTGGAGAATCTCAGACAGAAGGAAAGGCAGAAGCGCCCTGCCACTTCCCTGCCGGCCACCCAGGCGCTCCCGGAAGTCTGTGCTGCGGCCCTGGCCGGAGGCTGCCCCCTGGGTCCGGGGGAAAAATGTAACGGTTTATGCAATAAACATATCCTCCTGGTGGGCGGTCTCGAAAAACTGGTGCCGTATTACCGGGGCCTGGTGGAAGGGGATTTCGGCGCTATTTTTAACCGCCATGACGGGGATTTCCGGCAGGGACACTCCCGTCTGGCCGGCATGGTCAAAAAGGCCCACGCGGTTATCTGCCCGGTGGGGGTCAACAGCCACGAAGCCTGCCTCTGCGTCAAAAAGCTGTGCAAACGGTTAAAGAAACCCTGCGTCATGCTCCCCAAGGCCGGACTGGGAGGACTCAAGGAGACCCTGGTGGAACTGGCCCAGAAAGAGAGTTTGGCCCAAGAAAAAGATCTGCTTCAATAAATTGCAGGAAGAATGAGTCGGCGGCCGCCGGCTCCGGGGACGATGGCAAAAATCACTTTTAGCCCGATAAGGAGGAAGTATGCCACCTGAGTTCAGACTTTTTATCCAGGTGTCGGACCGGCATCTGCGGCTGGTTCCCCTGGGAACCCTGACAACCCAGGGCGTGCAGCACATTTTGGGGGCGGCCCAGGCCGGGTTGCAGGCCTTTCCGGTGGTAGTGGTGGATTTACAGGAGGCCGGGGAAGTCCCGGAAGGCCTGTTGCCTCGCCTGGAGGAGGGCCTTCGCCAACTCGTGGCCGCCAAACGGCTCATCCTGGGCCTCGAAACCGAGAGATGGACCCTGCAGCCTCCGCCCCCGAAAACCTGCCGGTGCCAGGGCGATTGCCAGAATTGCCCGTGTCAGTCCCAAGGGGATAAAAAAAACGTCAAAAGAATCCCGGCGTAGCCTGAGAGTACCGGGTAAGGACTCAATGAACTTTAATGAGAAACGGAAAAAAATGCCCCTTTATCTCTACCAGTGTGTCCACTGTCAGGTCCGGGAGGATCGGCTGGGCGGACTGGATGACCACCTGGCCACCTGTGTTCATTGCGGCCATATGATGCTGCGGCTGGATTTCGACCTCTTTTCGCCGTATTTCTCTTTGGGGCCGGAAGCAACCGCGGGGATTAAAGATGCTGCCTTATTTCTCCACCAGGATAATCTTGTGATTGACTAAATTGAGCCGGTAAATACTGGCCCGCACCACTTTCTGCTCCCCGAAGATGCTGACCAGGCGGAGCGCCTCGCCCTCGGGTTCGATGATGTCCACGTCCGGCAGGAGTAGCTCTTCCTGGCCGTCTTTGAGGATGTAGGCCGTAGCTTCACACATATTTCAGGACCTCCGGTAATTTGGATGTAACCGCCATTTCCACCAGATGGGGCAGGGGTTCCCTGGTTAAGCCCACAATTTCCAGCCGTTCCTGGGTCAGAGGCAGGAGAATTTTGTAAGCCGGGGAGGCGGCAATGGCTTCGGCAATCCGAGGCGTAACTTCCCCCAGCATGGCATGGGCCAGGACGATGGAGATAGTCCCCATAATCACATCCACCTCGGGTGCGGTCACCACGATGGCGTTTTCGCCGCTGGCTCCCAAGTTGGCCTTGGCCTTGAGCATCTGAGCCGTGGCCAGGACATTGATTCCCAGGGCGATGACTTCGTGTTCCTCCTGGTAAACTTCTTTGAGACGTCTGATAATAACGGCGCCAATGCCGCCGCCCAGCCCGTCAATGACACAAATGCGCGCCTTCTTCGTCTTCACATTATCTCAACGTCTTGAACAGGGTTTGTGATTATGGTCATTATTGCAAAAAAAAAACCACGCCGGAGCTCTCTTTCAAGAAAGGCCTTCGTGGCTGTGGTTTTATGGGTGAGACGTGGCCCGTTGTTAAGAGGCTTCTGCCTCAGGGCTATCTAAGTGATATTTAGCACAATCTTTGCAGCCTGTCAAGGGATCGGCGCCATCCCGCCCCAAAACCAGCAAACCGTAAAAGCGCTGTAACGGATGGTCGCCTAAACCGGTTTGATCCAACCTTAAGGAGGCGCGCAGTTCCTGCACTTTAAAATATTGCTCTTAGCAGCCCGGCCAGTTCAGGGGCGCTAGGCCCGCATGTCTCTTTTCTGAAAAGTTCACCATGTAGGGCGGGAAAGCGCAGCGCATCCCGCCTTCTAACAACCTTTGCATGCTTTACGGGTGGGCACCCCGGCCCATGAGGAACTGCTATGAGCGTTAATTTGAAGGTGAGTGAGATTTTTCTTAGCTCCCGGATTGTCTGATCTTCCTGGCCCGCCAGTAGAAGAGCAGCCCCGCCATCCCAAAGATGAGGCTGAGGCCCACCAGGGCCCGCTCCAGCAGGGGAACGGAGGCCGGGGCGGTAGTTTTTACCTGAAAATCCTGGAGTTGCTCCAGGCTCAGCGGCACCGTTACGGTGTGGCGATGCCCCATGTTATCGTCGGCGGTCACCTGCCAGTCCCCCGGGGCATCGGGGTAAAAGCAGAACCGTCCGTGGGGATCGGTGTGGCCCACCTGATAGGTTTTGCCCTCCTTAGGCGAGGTGACGGTGACTTTGGCGAAACTCATGGCCTCCCCGGAGCTGAACCGGAAAGTCACGGCCATGCCCCCGGGGCTGGCTTCTCCCAAAACGCCGTGCCCATAGAGGGGGCCGGTAAGCGCCAATATAAGCCACATTCCCAGCAATCCCGGCAGACAGCCGAACCTTCTCGTCATAAGGCCTCCTGATCTCGAGTCCGTTCCGTTTCAATGCTGAAAGCCCCGGCGCCGGCCAGGCGGACCTCGTCCACCACGTTAACGATCAGGCCCAGCCTGGCCTCCCGGTCGGCCTTGATGCGCACCGTCGGCTTCTTGAGTTTTTCCAGCTTTACCTGGAGGGAATACTGCAACCCGGTGAGCATAACGGGGTCCTGATCAAGAAAGAGGCTGCCGTCCTTGGCAACGGTGATGAGCACCTCCTCTTTCACCTCGGGTTCCGCGGTCTTGGAATCGGGCAGGGCGATCCTGATGGCCGGAGCCTTGACAAAATGGGCCGTCAGCATAAAAAACAGCAGCAAAAGAAAAACCACGTCCACCAGGGGGGTGAGGTTGATGTGCTGATGATTCTTCCGCCGCCGGGCAAACTCAAGCATGATTGCCCTCCCGCATCTCCAGGATAATCTCTTTCATCCGCAACGACACCTCATCCAGGCTGCGGTCCAGGTAGTGGGCCGCCACATGGGCCGGGATGCCCACGAACAGGCCGGCAGCCGTGGTTATCAGGGCCTCCCAGATGCCGGCGGCCAGTAAGGTGGGATCCACGTTGGTCCCCATGGTGGCGATGACCTGAAAGGCTTTGATCATGCCGGTGACCGTGCCGGTGAGCCCCAGGAGCGGGGCGATGACCGCGATGAGGTTCAATGACCCCAAACCGGTCTCCAGGCCCTTGAGTTCCCGGGAACCCATGAGGGAAATCTGCCGGTCGTCCAGACCCTGGCGCACCGCCAGGAAAACCGGCTCCAAATACCTGCTCCCCTTTTCCTGAATGGTCTTTAGGGGGCGACCCAGATCCCGGCGGACCCGGAAATACTGCCAGGACTTATTCACCGTGATGGCCAGGGCCACCACGGAACACAACAGGATGGGCCACATGACCGGCCCGCCCTTGAGGAAATATTCCAGCATGGTTATACCTCAAGGCCAGGAGGCAACCCCAACGGTCACCCCCAGCCCGCATCTTTTTCCCTTGTTATTTGATCTGGAAGACGATATTGGTCGACTCCCGTAGCAAATCGGCGTCCGGGTCGTTCTGTAAAGGAGTTCTTAAAGACGTTTTAATGACTTGCATGCCACCCTGGTTAATGGTGACATTGGCCTTGCCGTCCTTGTCCGTCATGACGCCCTTCTGGTCTGCATGCCCGCCACCTGCCTTGACCTCTAACCCCTCCTTGGGTTTGCCATCATAGATAACCTGGACCGGCAGGCTCTCGCCCACCTTGAGAGTCAGGGGGTTTTTCAAGGGAACAATTTCGAATTTGTAGCCCAGAGGTTTGGCAAAGTTATCGTGCCACTGCCAGATGTTTTTATTATGGGCGGAGCCTTTCCACGATTCGAGGACGTCCTTGGCCTCTCGCTTCGAGACGTTCTTATAGCCTTCCGGGGTTTTAACCCAGGCGCCCGTTTCGAACAGGAGGGCAACTAGGGCGGTGGCCTTGGCCGGTGCCAGGACTGCCCTGGTTTCCTCGGGTTTTATGGTTACCCCGACGTCTTGGCCGGCAGCATCAAAAGCCTTAACATTTTTAACAAAAGTCGGCTTATAGGGGTCGCTTTTGCCATCATGGCCCCACATTACCGCCAAGGCGTCGCCCTCCTGGGCCACCCAGGTGTCATGGGCGAACAGGGGAGAAACTGTTAGAAGGGTAAGAATGACCCCAAGAAATAAAACCTTTTTCATACACATCCTCCTTGCTGAATATTCTCAGGAATGCCGACGGGCATCCTGGAAATGTAAAATCATGCAATCATTTC
>VGSX01000073.1 GCA_016874895.1 Deltaproteobacteria bacterium | reverse complement strand
CTGAGCGTCAGCGAACGGCCTATGCCGGAGGTGGCCCGCCTGGACCTGGGCGGGGGCATTCTGGTCCCCATCAAGGCCGTGGTGGAGATCGCCCGGTTCCTCAAGGAAAACGCCAAAGAGGCCACGGTTCTGGTGGGCGTCAAAGACAAGGCCCTGCACCTGCTGGCCCGTTGGAGCGGGGAGCACTTCTCGGTCCGGCTTGTGGAGAAGAGGTTCCCCGATTACCGGCGGATCATTCCACAGCAGCAGCATGAGCACGGCTTTATCTTCAACCGGCAGGAATTGGCCGGAGCACTCAAGCGGCTATCCCTGCTGTCCAACGAAAGGTTCAAGGGCGTGGTGTTCGATCTGGAACTGTCCCATGCCTTTCTGAGCCACGAAAACCCGGAAGTGGGCCAGGGCAAGGAAGCGGTTCAGGCAGTATTTCATGCCGACCAGCCCCTCAAGCTGGGCTTCAACGCCCGGTACGTGCTGGATGCCCTGGACGCCATCAAGGGCGACGAGGTGGCCATGGACGTCATGGGCCCGGGCCGGCCCGTCCGCTTTTGGGGCGACGACGGCAACAGCTTCTTCCTCGTCATGCCCATGACCCTGTAAACCGGGACAGTCGCAATCCAGGGGAGGCGGACCGGCGCCGTCTCCCCTTTTTCTAGGAGGAGACGGAGCTAGTAAGGCTATGAAAGGAATCTACATTTTATGGTTTTTAGTCGGCTTCATCGCCGGCTGGCTGGTTTGCGGCCTGCTGGTGCGATGGAAAACCCGCCGGGACAGGAGGAAATCTCAATGGCGAAGATTAAAGGACTGACCTTGCTGGCCGCTTTTATGGCGATGCTGTGGGTTGGCGGGTGCGGCGGCCTCCCATACCGTTGCAGTACCCGCCCCTGCTGGTATGACGAGAGCCGGGGGGTGGGGGCGACCTATTACGACCCCCAGGCCGAGCCCGGCAAGCAACACTACTACCTGGGCCGAGACCCCAGTAACCTGAAGAAGGTTATCCGGCTCTACGGCTCCACGGGCTATTACCCGCCAAACCCCTATGTTTACCAGCCTGGTTCAAGCTCTTGGGGCGCCTTATGCCGCTGGAGCATTGTGAGGCCCTACATCATCCCCTCTAAATAAAAACCCTATATCAAAAGGAGAAGTTCGCATGGCTGTTAAAGGTTTAACGCCACAATTGGCGGAACGCGGCAAGATTAAGATCGGGGAAAAGGGGGAGATGAAGACCTCCCAGGGCGGCAAGCAGTTCGCCCAGCCCCGCAAACTCGACCACTTTCTGGTGACCACCCTGCAGCGGGACGCGGCCGGGCGGCTCATGCCGGACATGGCCCTGATGGCCCGGCTCAAGCCGGAAGGCGGCAAGATCACGGAAATCCCGGTCAGGCTGCTCTATGACCACATCGACTTGAACTTCCAGACCCGGTACGCCTGTTATCGGGGCAACCGTTGCTGGTGCTCCGGGGATGGGGAGGCGGCCCAGCGGTTCACCGGGGAGAACGGAAAGTACCAGGAGGTCCCCTGCCCCTGTGAACGCCAGGACCCCTTCTACACCGGCCAGGACCGGTGCAAAATCCTGGGCACCCTCCAGGCGCTCATCGAGGGCACGGACCGGATCGGCGGCGTGTGGAAGTTCCGCACGACTTCCTGGAACACCGTCAACGCCATCCTTTCTTCCCTGGCCCTCATCAAGACCATCACCGGCGGGCCTCTGGCGGGCATTCCCCTTCACCTGGTTCTTTCCCCCAAGACGGTCACCACGCCCACGACCGGACAAAACATGGTGGTGTTCGTGGTGAGTCTGGAATACCGGGGTTCGGAGACGCAGTTGGCCGAACTGGGATACCACATCGCCCGCCGGCGCCTGGAGCACCAGGTGCGGATGGAGCAGATCGAGGTGGAGGCCCGGCGGCTGCTGCTCCCACCCCACGCCGAACCGCCCGAGGAACAGGCGGAGACCGGCGCGGAGTTTTACCCGGAAGGGATGGGGGATGAAACCGCGACACCTGAGGGGGCGGAGGCGACTAAAGGTGTCACGGAGGTTGACAAGGAAGGTAAGGGGCAGGAGAGCCAGGTGCAGGTGGTTACCTTATCCGCAGATGCCGGCGACGTCCCGGTGGACCAGCTGGCCCCTTTACCCGATCACCATCCGGTCGGTGCTGAGGGCTTGACCGTTACCGAACTCCCCACCCAGGAGGATGGTCTCCTGAGGGTGGAGATCGGTCCGGAGGAGGCCGCATTTCCCTCGCCTCGTTCCCACTCCCCCCAAGGGGAAAAGACACCTCAATCCGGTTCCCCCCGACAAGGACAAGCCGGCCCTCTTTTAACCCCACCCTAACCCTGCCTCCTCCGGGATCGGCCCACCACAGGCTTCTCATGAAGCCGATTCCCGGGAGAGCTGCTCTATTTTTCAAGGAGGTCGGCCATGGCCGCGCAAAAACGGAGGAAGCAGTATTCCTTTTCACGTCTTGACCTTTATGACCGTTGCCCCTGGGCTTACAAGACCGTCCACCTGGACGGCGTCCCCCGGGCCGAGAGCGAACCTTTATTCATCGGCCGGACCCTGCACGAAATGGTCGAGACCTACCTCAAACGCCTGTTTGAGCATGGTCGCCAAACCGACTGGGAGTGGGCTGAAAAGCACGCCGCCGGGTTTGACCACCCCGAGGTTCTGGCCATCTGGTCCAGGTTCGTCAACTCCTTCCTGCTCCCCCGGAACCTGGAGGCCTGGGGCGTGGAGGCCCGGCTGGCCTTCAACTGCAAATGGCAGCCCACCGCCTGGAGCCGGGGTTATTTCCGCATGGTGCTGGACTGGCACTTCCGGCAGGGCAACATGGCGGTGATCTGTGACTGGAAGACGAGCCGGGTGATCCCGCAGACGGTGGAGAAGGACCTGCAGCTGTTAACCTACGGCTGGGGCCTCCGTCAGGCAGTCTACCCCCAGGCCGGCGAGATTTTGCTCCGTCTTCACTTCCTCCGCTATGGCAAAGAGGTGGAGGTTTTTATGTCCCCGGCGGAATTGCAGGAAGTACCTGACACGCTCATGGACAAAATCTCCAGGATCGAGAGGGAAAAACACTTCGACCCCAAGCCCGGCTCCTTCTGCTCCCACTGCGGCGTTACGGCCCACTGCCCGGTCATGGCTCAGGCCCTGGCGCCCGTGGAGGTCCTGGCCCCGGCCACCCGGGAGCAGGCCGAAAAGGCCGCCGCCCTGCTGCTCACCTTGAGGAACATGGAGAAGGAGCTGACCGGCCGCCTCAAGGACTGGGTGAAGGCCTTCGGCCCGGTGCAGGTGGGGGATATGCAGTTCGGCCCCGCTGAGACCGTGTCCTATGACTTTGACCCTCAGCAGGTCACTGCAGTCTTGCTGGAAGCCGGCCTCAGCCGGGAAGAGGTATGGCCTTTGCTCTCTGTCACCAAGACCAGTTTGGAGAAAGGCCTGCGCAAGTTGCGGCGAAAAGACCTCCTGGATCTGGCCCTAAAGACCGGCTCCACAAAAGTCTCGGAGAAAATCGACTTCCGCAAGGTTGACCTTTGAGTGCCCCAGAAGGGGGAAACTTGCAGCCAGCAGCGCCCTGGACTGGTTAAAACTTTTCTGGTTGCGGGGCGACGCCGCTTTTACCAACCCGGAAACCTATGAATATTGCGAAGAACACCGGATCACGTATTTCATCCGGCTACCCGGCAATGCAATCCTGATGCACCTCTTGGAACCTCTTCTGAACCGGCCGGTGGGTCGTCCTGCCAAAAGTGGGATTCAGGTCAAAGTGGTGGACTTCCGGTACCAAGCGAAGAGCTGGCCTACGCCCCGCCGGGTGGTGGCCAAGATCGAGTGGCACCGGGCGAGTTGTTCCCCCGCATCGGCTTTGTGGTGACCAGCTCCTGATTGCCGGCCGGCAAGGTAATCAAGGTCTATAACGGCAGGGGGGATGTGGAAAACCGAATCAAGGAAGGCAAGAACACCCTGCGGTGGGACAAGACCAGCTGCCAGCGGTTCGATGCCAACCATGCCCGGTTGAAGGTGGGGATTCTGGCCTACAACCTGCTGCATATGATCCGGCAGTTCTATGTCTGGGGCGAAGAAGTCAAGCTGTCCATCAACTGGCTCATCAAACGCCTGATCAAAGTAGGGGCCAGGGTTTCTTGCCACGCCCGGAGATGGTATGTCCATGAGGGCTCTCCCTTTTCTTTGGATCGTCACTACCGGGCGGTGCTGGCCAAGAGTTCTTAGGCTTACCTACCAGCCTTAGAATTTCTGGGTGCCGAGGGATATGGTATTCCCAAAATCAGAGAAAATAATTGATTTTTCGCCCAATATGTGCTTGGATATATACCCGCTGGGAGGATTGTTTGTTTTAGGGGCATATTATCATTTGGGAGAATTTTTTCGGTCTCGGTCATAGAGACTAAATAACCTAGTTTGGACCGCTGTAGCCAAGGCCGCCCATGATCTGAGATTAAGGAAACTTATGCCATCAAGGTTCCAACAGAAGGATCAGGCTTTAAGGACATCAAGTTTGGGGTATGCCTTCGGGCAAAGAGAATTCCAAAGCCATTTTTGACCATGATGGCTAAGTCTGGGGTGCAATCTTGCCTCAATAAATAAAATGGAGGAATTCGGCAATGTCAGAGGAGTTAAAGGAATCTGGGACAGTTACAGCTATATCTGTGGTCGGCTTTGTTTTTGGCCTAATAGCAATGTTGGGTTCGTTTATTCCTTGTGTTGGTGCTTTTGCATTTTTTATAGGCATTCCTGCAGCAATTATATCAGGAATAGGTTTAGGCATAGCATATTCCCAAAAGGCCAAAAGAACATTTGCTATCGTTGCTCTTACAATAAGCTGCATAGGAGTGGTGGTTTCTGGATTCCAATACCTTAGCATTATTTCGGCAGGTGAATCTGCAAAGCGGGAAATGCAACGATCACTTCAGAGAAGATAAATTCTCTTAATAATATGTTAAGGGAATATAAGTATCTAAGTGGGGCCTTAGGTATAATTTTAATAGTTACGTCTTTGGCCCCCTTTTTTATGACTATTCCAGGTATCGCAAAAAATTCATTAGGTTTTAAATTCTCACCACCTGGTTGTCTCGCAAAAAAAATGATCGGAAAAGAATGCCCATCATGCGGACTCACTCGCAGCATTGTTGCTTTGTATAATGGCGACTGGGAGCTTTCTGATTCGTATCATCGTGGTGGAAAAATCATAGTTGTATTTATTTTCCTTCAAGTAATTTTAAGGATTATACCTATATTAA
The DNA here is from genome assembly GCA_016874895.1 of Deltaproteobacteria bacterium. Lineage (GTDB taxonomy): Bacteria > Desulfobacterota > Desulfobaccia > Desulfobaccales > Desulfobaccaceae > Desulfobacca. The sequence goes on along the minus strand of VGSX01000073.1, from coordinate 8,358 downwards.
TAACAAATTCTTGGATTGTATGGGTTGATCTTTTTCAATTAATATTACTGGCTCTAATAATTAAAGCAAACTATCTAACTTAATTATACGATTATGCCGTTAGCTCCAAAATGAGACTGTTGTTTTTGGGGGGCACCTCACAATCGATGCGGCTTTAAATAATGATGCGATATAAAGAACCGAGCGAACGGAATCCGGTTATTCTTTTTAGCTGAGAGGAAATTCTGTTAAGATTTCAGTTATCCTTCCCGTTAATCCTGTGTATGGGGGATTTAATTTCCATCTTACTCAAGTTGCGCATCCCTGCATGGGTGAAAAGTGGTTGAAAGTATTGACGATCGTTTCGAGACAGGCTCGAAACTGGGATCCTGCATCACAAAAATGAGCCAGGGTGTGTAGCACGGTTTTCATGAACGTGACGAATTATTGCCACAGACGGTCGAGGAAGGTGAGTTTGCCGGTCTCTTCTTCCAGTTGGCGGAAGAGATGGCCAATGGTCTGCGACTGCTCATCATGCTCCAGGAGGTAGGCCAGTAGGCTGTAGCCCAACAAGGTCTGGGTGACGGAGAACACCTGGGCCGCAAAGGAGCGACCCTGTTCCTGGCCCTCTCCGACGCCGAGAAGGGCGCGGCCCGGGTGCTGCGCGACCTGGTCAAGCACCAGCGGCTGGGGTGAGGCGGAGGGGGAGATGACCAAAATCAACCGCTTCTCCTCCCGCCGCCAGCGCCTGGACCATGCCTTCCTCAACGCCAGGCTGAAAGGCGCCCGCTCCTACAAACGCATCGCCGGCTACTTCCGCAGCTCCATCTTTGAGTTGGTGGGCGAAGAGATCGCCGCCATCCCCACGGTCAAGATCGTCTGCAACAGCGAGTTGGACCCAGCCGACGTGGCCATTTCCCGGCACGTCCGGGAGACGGCCCTCAAGGAGCGGTGGAACGAGGCCTCCCCCGAGGTGGAGGCGCTGCTGCACCGGGACCGGTGCCGCAAGCTCCACGACCTGCTCAGCAGCGGGCGGGTGGAAGTCCGGGTGGCGCCCCGGGACCGGGTCTTCATCCACGGCAAGGCAGGGGTCATTGAAGCGGCCGACGGCTCCAAGACCTGTTTCCTGGGCTCCATCAACGAAAGCAAGAGTGCTTTCGCCCACAACTACGAGATTCTCTGGGAGGACCCCTCCCCTGAGGGGGTCGCCTGGGTGGAGGGGGAATTCGAGGCCCTCTGGCAGGACGCCTACCCGCTGCCCCAGGCCATCGTGGCAGAGATCAAGCGGGTGGCCGACCGGGTGGAGATTCTCTTTGCAGAGGCCCAGGCCGGAGAGCTGCCCGCCGCGGCCCTGGTGGAAAGTCCCATCTATCGGGGCGGGGAACAACTGCAGCCGTGGCAGCGCTCCTTCGTAACCATGTTCCTGCAGCACCGGGAGACCTACGGCAAGGCCCGGCTGCTCCTGGCCGACGAGGTGGGGGTGGGCAAAACGCTGTCCCTGGCGGCCAGCGCCATGCTCTCGGCCCTGCTGGACGACGGTCCGGTGCTCATCCTCTGTCCGGCCACCTTGACCCTGCAATGGCAGGTGGAGCTCACGGACAAGCTGGGCATCCCCAGCGCGGTCTGGCTGTCCGCCAAGAAGGTGTGGCTCGACCCCAAGGGGCACATCATCAAGACCCGGGGGCCGGAAGACATCGTCCGCTGCCCCTTTCGCATCGCCATCATCTCCACCGGGCTGATCTTCCATGACTCGGAGGAGCGCCAGCACCTGCTGGGGCGGAAATACGGCACCGTGGTCCTGGACGAGGCCCATAAGGCGCGGCGGCGGGGCGGCCTGGGCGAAAAGCAACGGGAGTCCAACAATCTCCTTGACTTCATGCTCCACATCGGGGAGCGCACCCGCAATCTGCTGCTGGGCACGGCGACGCCCATCCAGACCGAGGTCTACGAGCTTTGGGACCTTTTGCGCATTTTGAATTCGGGGGCGGACTTCGTGGTGGGCCGCGAGCCGTATGCACGCTGGCCTGATTGGGAAAAGGCCCTCCCCGTGGTGAAAGGTGAGGCGATCCCGCCGGACGAACGGGAGGCCTGGGACTGGCTGAGGAATCCCCTGCCGCCCGGCGGCGAAAACGCCCTCTTTGCGACGCTGCGCCTGCAGTTGGGGCTCCCCGAGCGGACCTTCTTCACGGAGCGCGGCTTCGGCTCCCTGGGCTTTCCCGAGCAGCAGGCGGTGGCCCAAGCCCTGGCGCCTGGTTTCTTGCGGGAACACAACCCCGTCGTGCGCCACACCGTGCTGCGCCGCCGGCAGACGCTGGAGGAGGCCGGTCTTCTGGAAAGGGTCGGGGTCAACGTGCATCCTGACCCCCAGGCCCCGGCGACCGCCTACCCGGGGGTGGGGTTCAGGGGTCTGGGTCTGCTCACGAACCATCCCTTTGACCTCGCCTACCAGGCGGCCGAGGCGTTTACGGAGGCGTTGCGGCAGCGCACCAAGGCCGCCGGGTTCATGAAGACCTTGCTGCTGCAGCGCATCTGTTCGAGCTTTGCCTCGGGGCGCGCCACTGCGGAGAAGATGCTGCGCCGGGAAATACTGGAAGACGAAGAGCAGGCCAGGGTCATCGAAGCAGCCCTCGAGGCCCTCACCCCCGACGAGGGCGCCTATCTGGCCACGATCATTGCAGAGCTGTCCCGGGACGAGGCGCGGGACCCCAAGCTGGCCGCGGTGCGCCATTTCCTCACCGAACAGCGCACTGCAGGGAAGACCTGGCTCGAGCACGGCTGCATCATCTTCAGCCAATATTACGACACGACCTTCTTCGTCGGCGCCGAGCTGGCCAAGTTGTTGCCGGCTGAGCCCATAGGCGTCTACGCGGGGGCGGGCAAGAGCGGTCTGTTCCGCGGCGCCGACTTTGCTGCGGTGGAGCGTGAGGACCTCAAGGCAGCCGTCAAGAAGCGTGAGGTCCGTCTCCTGGTGGCCACGGATGCGGCGTGTGAGGGCTTGAACCTGCAAACCCTCGGCACGCTCATCAATGTCGACCTGCCCTGGAATCCTTCCCGGCTGGAGCAGCGGCTGGGGCGGATCAAAAGAATCGGGCAGGCGCGCCGGACGGTGGACATGCTCAACCTCGTCTATCACGACACCCAGGACGAGAAGGTCTACCAGGCGCTGTCCCGCCGGATGAAGGACCGCTATGATATCTTTGTCGGACTGCCGGACACCATCGAGGACGACTGGATCGAAACCGAGGAACAACTGGAAACCATGATGGACCGGTATCTGCATCTCCGGCGCCGGGCCCAGGACGTCTTTGAAATACGCTATCAGGAAACTATTGATCCCGACCAGGACCGCTGGGAGCTCTGTTCCCGGGTGCTGGCGCGGCGGGACGTGGTGGACCGGCTGTCGATCCCCTGGTGAACTACCCGCGCCGTCAATGTTCAGCACCTCTTCAAGGACAGATTTCCTGGGGCAATAACAATACACCCGCAGGTTTTGGATACGCACCTGTTTTCCTTGCCCCTTGGTATCCGTCTGCAGCCACCCCCGGTCTTTCCACGTGTCCAAAATCGCCGCCGCATCAAAGCCGTTATCTGTCAACACCTTGGTTAAATGGGGCGGGGCAATTGCCAGATAATGCCAGTTGTCCTCTCCCCAGGCGCCCAACCACCCGCCAGGAGGAACCCGGGCCTGATCTTGAAAAACCTGGTGCCTGCCCCAAAAAGGAGTCTGGTGGGAAACAGCCCATTGGTATACCACCTCCAAGGCAGCAGTGGCCCGGTCAGCTTCATGGGCCCGGATTAAGGCGGTAGTCCATAGCGGTTCGAGAATCTTCTGGGGGTGGACGTCTCGTCTCAGTTCAGGGAGGGCGGCATGGATGATGGGGATCACCGTGGCCAAGGTGGCAAAGTATTCACTTATCCGACTGGCGGCCGGATTGCCTCCCGCGCGATGGGCAAAGTGGCTCCGTAACCGACCATACTCTGCCCGCCACAAAGGCCAGTGGTCCCGGTTCTGTAAAATAAACTGCACGACCCTGGGCCCGGCATGACCATAATGTTCCCGTATTGCCAGGTTGGTGTCCTGGACCAGTTTGGCGATATCTTCACTGCTGGCGCTGAAAGGAGCGCCCCAAAGTGAAATGACTCGAGCCCTGGAGCCCCCATCCCCCGAGGTAAAATTCACCGCCAATTGCTCGCCGGTGGACAACATAACCGTGCGCCAGGAACCGGTAGTGCGCACGCCCTGGACCGAACCCCACCCCCGACCACGTCCTGCGGCAATCTGGTAGATGACTTGGGAAATCTTGGCCGCGGCAGCATCTCTCATGCGCCCCGTGCCGGCCAGCTTGGTGTCGTCCAGGATCAAGGGTAAACCGTGGAGCAACGAGGCCGCCCGTTCAATCCACACCTTGGTGGCATCCCAAGTGTGCACTAAGGTAGCCATAGACCGCCCATCAGGATTGCCCCAGACCGACCCCGCCACCCGCAACACCGTGGTTTTACCGGTAGAGGTGCTGTAGGCCCAATCCACGGTGAAATTTTCAGCCCCCAGGATGTCCAACAAGGGCGGCGCCAGTGAAAAATACAATCCGGCCACGACCAAAGGATAAGAAAAAAGCCGGTTGATGGCGGCAATCCAGCCTTCATAGGACCCACTGGCGCAAAAGCCCTGGGCAATCTGCTGGTCACCAGAATCATGACCCCGAAAGGCAATATGGCCCGGCTGCCAATCTCGGGGGGATATCTCTTCCAAGTCCATCGCTTCCCCTGCAGAACCATCTCCGCGGATATGAGTGGCGCCCCAGAGAAAGCCCTGTTTGCCATCAACCCAGCCCAAGTGATCGGTGACTGTGGCCAGAGGGAGAGAACTGAGATTTTGGGCTTCGAAGGCGGCCAGAAACTCAATCAACAGGCCGGCATTCAAACTGGTCACCGGGACCCCATAATCGGCCAACTCCACAATCTCTTTTTTGCTGGCCAGGGATTTGCGGTCCACGGTCTGAGACTGCCAGCGCCCGTCTCGATACCAGGCCAACCGCAACGCCTCCGCGCCGCTCCCCACCTGTTTCAATCTCCCCACGATGATGATGGGAGAGGGGGCTACCGGCAATGGTTGACTTTCTCCCGGGGCATTGCGATCCCAGACGAACTTGGTGACACCCGTGGCCAGATCCACTACCCAGCCCGCCGGCACCAACAGATCATCGTTGACGGGGGCATGGGGGAGGACGTCCATGACTTTCACCAGGGAAGGTGTTTCCCCCGGTACGGCCAGACGCAAACCCCGATGTTCCCGACGTTTGCTGCTGAGGCCCTTTTTGATGGCGTCGATATCCTTGACAAATACTCCTTTGTCCCGCAACTGCTGGCAAAGCTCTTCAAACTTGGCGCTGTCTTCTTCAGCCACCACGGCCAGGGCTTCCACACAGGAGGAATTGGCCAGGATTTTTCCCGCAAGCTGCCTGGGTCCTGCCTTGGCCAACTCCTCTATTTTTCCCAAATGTTCTTGGGCCTGGACCAGAGGCATCAAGCCTCGTTTGCCGGCTTTCCGGTACGTCAAACCAACCGGCGACTTGACCCCACAGACTTTCCCACAGTCAAAACCGTTGCTCTTGATGTACCGGCAGGTATGGGGTCCGGTGTCATTCAAGGCATGGAGGATCTTCGTTTGGGTTTCTTGGCGGGAATATGAGGAATGGTCCGTCAAGAGAGGGGGGTGTAGATAGGTGTTTAAACGGTGTTCATTTTCGGGGTTAACAGCGAAGATTGATTCATCTGGTTGGAATATTTAGCAAATTAATTTGTCGGCCCTAGGTGTTTAGGTGTGAAGGCCGGCCCTCTCCGGTCCACCATTCCCTTGGATCTGGATTGGCTGGAGACTCGCCTGGAGGAGCAGTTTCTCGATTTCCCCTGGCAAAGATTAACCCCTCAAAGGGCCAACCTGACAGGCCAACCCTTTGAAGGGCTTTCGGTCCCGGATTTTCTGATGCCCCGGCTGAGGGGCTCGGGCTATTTCCTTCAACTAAAACTCAATATCTTTAAGCAGGTCTGCCACGCTCGCTTCTTCCCCCGACCCACTTCCAGAGGTCGGCCACAGGGTTTCATCACCAGCAGGCCTTAACACCTGTACAGGTGATGCCTTGATGCCACTAATATCAATAATATCAAATAGATGGTTGTCATCTCCGCTGTTAAGTTGGGCACTGCACACCGTCTGAACAGGTCTGTCCACCTTGGGGGGGTGCGGGCGAAATGACAATTCCAAATCATACCGGCGATGTAACCTGCCTCCCTCATCCCACTCAGGATCATCCGTCAGTTGGAAGGGGGTGGGCAAGCCGGCGGCCTCCTGACCCAGATAGGGCTCCAAGGCCTTGATATGAGCCAACCCGGTTTTTTTCGCCCGAGTGAGCGAGGCGTCGTCCGGAAATTCTCCGCCATTCCGGTCGCACCAGGCTATGACCCCGTCGTGGATTCGTCCTCTGACCCATTGTGACACCGCGCTTTTGCTCACCTTCCAGGTCTCGACCAGGGTTCTGAACAGCACCGGGCCTTCCGCTCGTATCATGTCCAAACGGGCCCGGTGCTTTTCGGCCAGCTGTCCCAGGCTTTCCTGAAAGCACTCTTCCACCATCTGGAGGGCCATATAATAATCAGCCATCTCCGCAATCACCCGGCCCTGGGGATCTCGCTGACGCTGACCCTGGTAGGCGCACGCCACGGCCTGGATAACCGCCAGAACCCGCTTAAAAGCCCGCCGCAGACTAATGGGAGGTGTGCCCCGGCTATTAAGGTTCTCGGCCAGGCGCGGGGCGAACGGGACCACCACGCTCACTGGTTGCAGATTTCGGTGAAACTTTCTCCAAATGGCCACGGTGCTGGCAGGGAGACCCGGGCACAGGCCGGCCGATTGGCGGGCGGTGGCGAGAATGATTTCCCTGGTTTGGTCCACGGATTCATTGGGATGGATAGTAAACAGCCGGTCTTCGAGTTGGGCCTCGAGCTTTTCCATGACCGTGGTGGTGATGAAGGAGGTCGGGCCCTCCAGAATCTTCTCGACGGTGACATGACCCCCATCCGGATCCTTCTCCACCGTGAGGTAACGGATGCGGCCCTCCGAGAGCAGGGACCGCACTGCGTAGACCAACTCTGAATCTACGGCGTTGGCCTTTTGGAACTGAAAACCCTCGGTCACGATGAGGGCTTTGTGCTTGAGCCCCGTCTGGAGATGATAGAGGCATTTGGGGCTGCCATTGGTGATCAGGTAGTAGCAGGACGGATGGTATATCTCCAGGCATTGGGCCAGGGTAAAGGATTTCCCCGCCCCGAAATGCCCTGAGTTTTTTAAGGCCAAGGTGTTGGGGCTGCCGGTGTTCTCGGGGAGCAGCCGGCTGTCCAGGGTGGCAAAATACATGGCCATGATCGTTCGCTCTCCCATTACCCCGGCCTGGTTCATCAGGTCGAGACGCTTTTTGAAGAGGAGAGGGTCTCCGGCCAGGACTCGCGCTTGACGCTCGACTTCGGGGTCCGCCTTTGGGACTCCTGGTCCGGCTTGCTCCGGCCGTATCGCTCGGCGGGCTTTGGCGACCTCCTCTTCAAGTTCTGTTTTTGACTTCAAGTTCTTGTAATAATTCATTTTCCTCGTATCTCCTTATAACATGCTGGTATTTTTTATAATTTGGCCAACATCTCTGGCCGAACCAGGTAATGGATTTCTCTTATTTCTTTGTTAGAGCCTTGCAACAAAAAGACATTCAGGCGGACTGATAAGATTGGTCGAGAGAGAAGATCGGTGGGGGATGACAATTTGCAGGGTAAAGGGAAAGCTCAACAGGAGAAGGAAACCACCCGTCTCATATAACAGGTTGAGTTCAGCGGAGTGGTTTACCAAATTTGTAAAAGGTCATCCTGAGCATCCGGAAGGGGTCAGGCCAGGAGGAGATTGCCGTGGCCCATGATTCAAGTATTCCAGTAAGGATCATCATCGTCCTCCGGTTGGTCACAGTCGCCCCAATACTCCTCATCGTTTTCATCGTCCTCGGATTGACCATTTTCCACTCTTAACACGTCGCATTTCTCCGCATCCTCCGCATCGCGGTGGTCGTCTGCCAGAGTCTCGCTAAGAGCCTCATCACCCTGAGAAAAATGTGTCTGCACCAGGTCATCTACCCGACTCCGGTCCCGTCTGCTGTCATCCCTTCGGGTTTCTATCCCGCCGCCGATGTTTCCTCCCCGACCCGCTGCACGGGGAGTTTCCGGCAATACCCCTGCCACCTCAGGTAAAGGGATGGTGGAAGAGGCGGGCTGTCTGCTGGGACCTTCAACCTGACCACCTCTTGAAGGAATGATCCCGCAGGGGCTCGGGCAACTGGCACATCGGAT
>VGSX01000072.1 GCA_016874895.1 Deltaproteobacteria bacterium | reverse complement strand
CATTGTCAACAACGTGGAGACCCTGTCCAGTGTGCCCATGATCATCGCCAAGGGCGGGGAGTGGTATAAGAATAAAGGAACTGCGGACGCGGCCGGCACCAAGATTTTTCAGGTGGTGGGCCACGTCAACAAACCCGGGGTCATCGAAGCCCATCTGGGCATGACCGTGCGGGAATTGATCGAAAAATACGGCGGCGGCGTCCGGGGCGGCAAGAAATTAAAGTCCTGCCAGACCGGCGGCGCCTCTTTCGGTTTCATTAAGGAATCACACCTCGACACTCCTATGGAATACAAGGCCTTATGGGACGTGGAGGGTTCTTTGGGCTCCGGCACCATGCTGGTCATGGATGAGGACACCTGCATCGTGGACGTGGTCAAGTGCATCCTCTACTTTTTCCAGCATGAGTCCTGCGGTTTCTGCCTCCCCTGCCGCCGGGGCACCCGCATTCTCTACGATCTGATCTGCAAGATCGCAGACGGCAAAGGTTCCGAAGCCGACATGGACAGGATGATCACCGTGGGGCAGACCATGCTGGACAGCGCTAACTGCGCCCTGGCCATGAGTCCCATCTTTTTCATCAAGACCACCATGGAGCGCTACCGGGACGACTACCTGGCTCACATCAATGGAACCTGCGCCCTCTGTAAAAAGTAGGACTCCGGGGCCATTGGCGGCAGTGCAGTTCGTCTTCGAGCACTAAAAGCATTATCTAGCTGGCAGGCTAGAGGAAGGTAAAGGCGATGCTCATAGATTATTTACCGATTCTGGTTTATTTGATCGTAGCCATCGGCGTGGCGGGGGGGATGGTGGCCCTGTCCGAGGCTGTGGGTAAGAAAATTCACACCCCGGTGAAAGACCTCCCCTATGAATGCGGCATGATTCCCACGGGGGATGCCAGGAGCCGTTATTCCGTAAAATTTTTCGTCATCGCCATGTTCTTTCTGGTGTTTGACATCGAAGCAATTTTTCTGTATCCCTGGGCCATCGTTTATAAGGACCTGGGATTATTCGGTTTCATTGAAATGGGCGTATTTATTCTGGTGCTTGGCGTCGGCCTGGCCTATGTCTGGGGCAAGGGCGCCCTGGAATGGGAATAACCCGCACTATTGAGGGCGCCAGTGGGGCTGACTGCCAAGTTTACCATAAGGATAATTAATACAGACCTGTTGACAGGCAAACGGTAAGAGGAATTCGGGATGGGTATCGAAGAACATTTAGGGAATAATATTTTAACCACCTCTTTGGAGAAAGTGGTGGACTGGGCCCGGAAAAACTCCCTGTGGCCGGCCACCTTCGGGTTGGCCTGCTGCGCCATCGAAATGATCGTCACCGCGGCCAACCGGTGGGATATTGCCCGTTTTGGGATGGAAGCCTTTCGGGCCTCGCCCCGTCAATCCGATCTAATGATCGTGGCCGGCACCGTGACCAAAAAAATGGCGCCGGCGGTGGAGCGGATTTATGAACAGATGACGGAGCCCAAGTGGGTCATCGCCATGGGGGCCTGCGCTTCTTCGGGGGGAATTTTCAGAAGCTATGCGGTGGTTCAGGGCATCGATCTGTATCTGCCGGTGGATGTCTATGTCCCCGGCTGCCCGCCGCGACCGGAGGGTTTGCTCTACGGCATTCTCAAGTTGCATGAGAAAATTCTGAAAGACCCGTTCCTCACGAAGAAGTATCGTGATCAGATTGCCCCGGTCAGGAGGTCACATGGACACGGCCATTGAGAAAGTAAAGGCCCAATTCCCCGATGATATTGTCGATAGTTATGAATTTCGGGGAGACACCACACTGACGGTAACACCGGCAAAGCTGGTGGATATATGTTTGTTCCTGCGGGATGACCCGGACACCTCTTTCCGGTACTTATCATCCATATCAGGGGTGGATTATCTGCCAACTTCCCCCCGGTATGCCGCAGTGTATCATTTGTATTCCCATCAGTATAAGAAGAGGTTGGCTCTCAAGGCCTTCTGTGCCAATGACGAACTCCCGGCCCTGCCCACGGTGGTGCCGGTGTGGAGCACTGCGGACTGGCATGAAAGGGAGGCTTTTGACTTAGTGGGCATCAAGTTCATCGGCCATCCGGATCTGCGGCGCATCCTGACGCCGCCGGAGTGTGAAGGCTACCATCCTTTAAGGAAAGATTATCCTCAAGAAGGGTTTTAGGACGTATAGACGATGAATAGCGCCGATTTAGCATCTCGCACCGAGACCATGCTCCTGAACCTGGGCCCCCAGCACCCCAGCACCCATGGGGTTCTCCGGGTCTGGCTGGAGCTGGATGGGGAAGTTATCGTCAATGCTGATCCGGATATCGGTTACCTGCATCGCGGTATTGAAAAGATGTGTGAGAACCGGACCTATCACCAGTGTTTGCCCCTCACCGATAGGTTGGATTATCTGGCCGGCACGGCCAATAACTTCGGTTTTGTCTTGGCGGTGGAAAAGCTGTTGGGAGTGGAAGTTCCCAAACGGGCCCAGTATATCCGGGTCCTGATGGCGGAATTGACCCGGATTTCCAGTCACCTGTTCTGGCTGGGAACCCACGGCCATGATCTGGGGGCTATGACGCCGCTGTTTTTCGCGTTCCGGGAACGCGAGCAGCTCATGGACTTATTTGAGATGGCCTGGGGGGGGCGGCTGTTCCCCTGCTATTTCCGCATCGGCGGCCTGGCCGCGGATCTGCCCGAGGGGTTCATGGAAAAGGCCTGGGAATTCGTCAAGGCTTTTCCCACCCGGGTGAAAGACTACCATAATCTCCTGACTAAAAACCGCATCTGGATCGCCCGGACTAAAGATGTGGGCGTCATGACCAAGGAAGAGGCCATAGATTGGGGCTGGTCAGGACCCATGTCCCGGGGGTCGGGTGTTGACTGGGATATCCGGCGGGACACCCCGTACTCCAGTTACGAGGATTTTGACTTTGACGTGCCCTTAGGGGTGAATGGCGACACCTATGACCGCTACCTGGTGCGCATGGAAGAGATGGTGCAGAGCAACCGTATCTGCCGCCAGGTTCTGGAAAAAATGCCCGAGGGCGAGGTGAACGTCAATGATCCCCAAGTCATCCTGCCCCCCAAAGATAAAGTTTATAACAACATCGAAGCCCTGATTAACCATTTCCTCCTCATTGAAAAAGGCATCACGCCTCCCAAGGGCGAGGTCTATCTGGCCATTGAGGCCCCCAAAGGGGAAATGGGATTTTATATTATCAGCGATGGCAGCCCGCAACCGTTCCGGGTGAAGGTGAGAGGGCCATCCTTTATTAACCTGTCACCCACCAAGAAACTGGCAAAAGGGCGCCTGTTGTCCGATCTCATCGCGCTCATTGGCACTATGGATATTGTGTTGGCCGACGTGGACCGGTAAACACAGCCTTAGCGAACAATACCAGACAAACAATTAGGAAATAACAATGGTCAACCTGACGATCGATGGCAGAGCAATTCAGGCAGAAGAGGGAATTACCATACTCAAGGCCGCCCAGGCGCATGGGATAAGCATTCCTTTTCTCTGCTACCATCCGGCTATCAAAGCCATCGGCTCGTGCCGGATATGTGTGGTGGAAGTGAAGCCTGGCCCTCCCCGGCCATCCCCCGCCTGCACCACCAAGGTGGCGGAAGGCATGGAGGTGACAACCAATTCGGAGCGGATTCAAAACATCCGCCGGGAACTGGTTAAGTTCATGTTGGTCAATCACCCCCTGGACTGCCCCTGGTGCGACAAGGGCGGGGAGTGCGAACTGCAGAATCTGACCCATGAACTGGGCGTCGCAGAAGTAGATTACGAAGCCGTGCGCAAGCCCATTAATAATGATTTCGACTCCATGCTGATTGAACGCTACAACACCCGCTGCGTCACCTGCGGTCGTTGTGTGCATGTCTGCCAGGAGAGGGTCGGGGCCAGCGCCATTAACTTTGAAAACCGGGCCTATTTTACCGATCTGGGCAGCGGCCAGCAGCCCTTGAACTGCGAGTTCTGCGGCACCTGCATCGAGGTCTGTCCGGTGGGGGCTCTGATCAACAAGTTGTTCAAATACAGCGCCCGCTGCTGGGAAATGACCGGGACGCGGACCATCTGCCAGTTCTGCGGCGGCGGTTGCGACTACATGGTGGATGTCAAGGACGGCAAGGTCTTGCGGGTCCGCCGGGATGAGGAAAACCCCCTCCTGTGCCTCCGGGGCCGTTTCGGCTTCGGGGTTCTGGATGCCCCGGAACGCCTCAAGACTCCCCTTATTAAAAAGGGTGGCCAGTTTGTTGAGGCAAGCTGGGATGACGCCCTGGAGTTCGCCGCCCAGGGGTTGATGCAGGTCATGGCCAAGAGTGGCCCCAGCGCCATTTACGGTGTCGGTTCTCCTCGGGCCACCAACGAATCCAACTATCTCTTCCAGAAATTTTTCCGGGTGGTGTTGGGCACCAACCAGATAGACAACCCGGCCAGGTATAATTATCTGAAGGCCCTGGAAGGCATCGCCCAGGTATTCGGGATGCCCGAAGTAGCAGGGGTGAATCCGGAGCCGCTGAAGTTCCCCAAACCCTTTCATAGCTCCCTGACCCTGGAGGAAGGGGCCAAGGGCAAGGGTTTCCCTTTTGTCCTGGGAGACTCCGGCACGTTGAAAGCAGCCGATGTGGTATTGGTCATCGGCGCTGACGTCACCCCGGAGATGCCGCCCTACGGCTGGCAGCTCATGGAAGCCCTGCAAAATGAAAATTTCCGGCTGATTGTCGCCAATCCCCGGAAAACCAAATATGACCGTTATGCCCATGCCAAGCTGCGGTATAAACCCGGGACGGAAAGGGCTCTCCTCAACGGCCTGATGGAAGCCATCCTGGATGAGAAGTCGGGTCACACACCTTATCTGGAAGCAGCCGGTTTTGAGGAATTTACCGAAAGCCTGCGGCAGACGCCCATGAAGGACGTGAAAGAAATGACCGGCGTCATGGTGGGAGATATCCGGGAAGCCGCCAAAATCCTGGCCAATGCCCAGGCCCCGGCCATTATTTTCGGCAACGACCTCCTGGCCCAGGCCTCGGGTAAAGAAAATGCCATTGCTGTGGCCAACCTCTTCCTGCTCATCGGGCAGCCGGGTAACCCAGGCAGCGGTCTCTATCCCATCGCCGAAAAGAACAACACCCACGGCGTCTGTGATATGGGCGTGCTTCCCAATATGCTGCCCGGTTATCAACCCCTGGCCGCAGGCTCTCCCTTCGGGAAGCTCTGGAACAAAACCCTTAACATCACTCCGGGCTTTACGTTGGAAGAGGCCTTGAGCAGAGTGGAGAGTAACGCGGTCACCGCCCCGCAGGCCTTTTATATCATGGGCGGCGATCTGGTGCGGCAGGCCCCCAACAGCAAAAGGGTGCTCAGCATCCTGCAGAAGGCCAAATTCATGGTGGTGCAGGGCGCGTTCATGACCGAAGTGGCCAAACTGGCCGATGTCATCCTGCCGGTTAACATCCATGCCGAAGTCAACGGCACCTATACCAACACGGACGGCAGATTAGGGCAACTCAAGGCCGCAGTCGGCGGCAATGGCGCTAAGCCGGGTTGGCAGATCATTGCCGCTCTCAGCCGCAAACTTGACTATCCCATGGAGTACTACAGCGCCGAGGATATTTTCAAAGAAATGTCCGGCGGGGTGTCCCTCTATGCCGGGATCAAGGACGGCTACCGGTGGCCGTGTCCCACCATCGCCGCCCAGATCAAGGGGAACTTCGTTCCCGTGAGCATTGCGGCGGAGATTCCCGGGGAAGGGCCCTTTACCCTGATAGTGGGCAAATCCGCCGGCCACTCGGGCAGCTATACCACTTGGGCCCAAGGACCCATGACCATTATGGGCAGCCAGGTCTTGAAAATCAACCCGGAAGACGCGGGTGGCCTGGATATTGCCGAGGGTGACGAGGTCACTGTCCAGTCGGCGCAAGGCAGTATCGCGGTGAAGGCCTCGCTCAACCAGGCGATGCCGCCGGGCGTGGTGTTTCTGGCGGATCATTTTACCGATCCCATGGCCAATACCGTGACCTTAAATTCCAACCTCTGTCGCGTAACTATTCAGAAGGGTTAGAGCTATGAACCTGCCGTTGTTAATTGGGGTTATGGTGGTGAAAATACTCGTGGTGTTCGTGGTATTCCTCACTATCATCGCCTACACCGTGCTGATGGAACGGAAGGTTTTGGGGTTTATCCAATTCCGTTATGGCCCCAACCGGGTCGGCCCCTGGGGACTGCTGCAACCCCTGGCAGACGCCATCAAGCTGATTTTTAAGGAAGACTTCACGCCGCCGGCAGCCAGCAAGGTGCTGTTCATCATGGCGCCCATGATTGTCGGTTTAACTGCCTTTCTGCCGTTGGCGGTGATTCCTTTTGCGGATAAAATCCTCCCGGACACCATTCAGATTTATGGCCAGACCCTTGATCTGACGGTGGCCAGCCTGAACCGCGGGGTTATAGCCGACATTAACATCGGTCTGTTATATGTCTTTGCGGTGGCCAGCATGGGTGTTTACGGCGCCGTTATCGGGGGGTGGGCCTCCAATAACAAATACTCCCTCTTGGGCGGCCTGCGTCTGTCGGCCCAGATGATCAGTTACGAATTGGCCATGGGCCTGGCCGTCATCGGGGTTCTGATGCTGGCTGGCACCCTTAGCCTGGTGCAGATCGTGGAAGCCCAGAAGAACATGTGGTTTATTGTCTATCAACCTCTCGGCTTTCTCCTGTTTACCATTGCGGCCTTTGCCGAATGCGCCCGGACCCCCTTTGACTTGATCGAGTGCGAAAATGAGTTGGTGGCGGGTTACCAGACAGAATACAGCTCCATGAAATGGGGTCTGTTTATGATGGGGGAATACGGCCATGTGGTCATTGCCAGCGCCCTGATCACCACCCTTTATCTGGGCGGCTGGCAGGGACCTTTCTTGCCCCCGGTAGTGTGGTTCTTGCTGAAAACGTTTGCCTTTATCTTCCTGTTTATCTGGGTGAGAGGGACCTTCCCCCGGTTTAGATTTGATCAACTGATGTATTTGGGTTGGAAAGTATTGTTGCCCCTGTCATTGGTCAACATACTCCTCACCGGCCTGTTTATGCTCTACTTCTAGAGGTAAGAAGATGATAATTCCACTGCTCAAAGGGTTGGGAACCACGTTCAAGGCTATCCTCTCCAAGCCGTTAACCATCCAGTATCCTGAGGTAAAACGGCCGGTGAGCGAAAGATTCCGGGGTAGGCCGGAATTGCAGCTGCATGATAATGGCAAGGTGAAATGCGTCGCCTGCACCCTGTGTAAGACGGTCTGCCCCTCGCAAGCCATTACCGTGATCGAACCCAAGGAAGGCACTTACGGGGAAAAATATCCCGTTGAATTCGTCATAGACCTGACCAGGTGCATATTCTGCGGTTTCTGCCAGGAGGCCTGCCCCAAGGCGGCCATAGCCCTGAACAAAGAATACGAACTGGCCCAATACGATAAAAAAATGCTCATTTATGATATTGAAATGCTTAAGACCAAGGGTTAATCCAGTCCGAGGAGATTGAAGGATGCAAATAATATTTTTCCTATTAGCCGCAACTGCTTTGATCTCCGGGATCATGGTGGTGATCCAGGTAAATCCAGTGCGGAGCGCACTCTTTCTGGTGCTCAATTTCTTTGCTCTGGCTGGCATCTACCTCCTGGCCAATGCGCAATTTATCGCAGCCATTCAGATAATCGTGTACGCCGGCGCCATCATGGTTCTGTTCCTCTTCGTCATCATGTTGCTCAATCTGAGGCAACCGGAGGAAGGCGGGGCGCAACAACATCTGGGGCAGAAGATTTTCGGTGCTACTTTGGCCGGCGGCACGGCAGCTCTCGTAATCTACACCATCAGCAAGATCAAACTCCCCCCGGGGAAGGAGATGGTGGAGGGTTTCGGGACGACGGAAATGGTGGCAAAATCGCTCTTTACCGAATATCTGCTGCCTTTTGAGGCTACCTCCATCCTGCTCTTGGTGGCGGTGGTGGGTGCGGTAATTCTGGCCAAGTCACGTTTGGATTAAAGTAGAGCTCTTTCAGGAGATAGACATATGGTGATGCCAATTACGTATTACCTGGCCCTCAGTTGCGCTCTCTTTGCCATTGGGGTTATCGGGGTTTTGATCAGGCGGAATGCCATTATCATTTTCATGTGTATTGAAATGATGCTTAATGCAGTAAATCTCTCCCTCGTGGCCTTTTCCGATTACTATAAGGCCATCGACGGACAGATGTTGGTGTTTTTTGTCATGGTGGTGGCGGCTGCTGAAGTTGCGGTGGGATTGGCTCTCATTTATGTCATCTTCCGTAATAAAGGCACTGTGTATGTTGACGAACTTAATATCATGAAGTGGTAAGGAGCAGGCCATGATTAATTACATATGGTTGGTGCCTGTTTTTCCGTTAATCGGTTTTTTGATTAACGGTTTATTCGGCAAAAGGATGTCCAAACATACTGTCAGCATCGTCGGGCCTGGTTCCGTAGGGTTATCCTTCGCGTGGGTTTTGGGCGTATTCTGGGAATACATCAACCTGCCGGCCAATGCCAAGCCCGTTGAGGTAGTGATCTATAACTGGATCACTGCCGGAACTTTCAATGCCCAGGCCGCGTTTCTGGTGGATCCGCTGTCCCTGGTGATGCTGATGGTAGTTTCCGGGGTGGGTTTTCTCATCCATATATACTCCGTGGGCTACATGCATGATGATCCCGGCTTTGCCCGGTTTTTTTCCTATCTGAATTTATTCATCGTTAACATGCTGATCCTGGTTATGGCCAACAACTTCCTGCTGATGTTCGTCGGTTGGGAAGGCGTGGGGCTGTGTTCCTACCTGCTCATCGGTTATTGGTATGAAAAACAATCCGCCAGTGACGCCGGCAAAAAGGCCTTTGTGGTAAACCGGATCGGCGATTTCGGCTTTCTAGTGGGAATTTTCCTCATTTTCTGGACCTTCGGGACGGTGAATTTCCGGGAAGTTTTCGGCCAGGCAGCCGGCTATCCGGTGGGCGATGCCATCATCACCATAATCACCTTATGTCTGTTTGTCGGCGCTACGGGTAAGTCAGCGCAGATTCCCCTCTATACCTGGTTGCCGGACGCCATGGAAGGTCCTACCCCGGTCAGCGCTTTGATCCATGCCGCCACCATGGTGACTGCAGGTGTGTATATGGTGGCCCGCTGCAGCGCCCTCTATGTCATGGCCCCCGTTTCTATGACGGTGGTGGCCGTCGTCGGCTTGGGCACGGCAATCCTGGCGGCTTCCATCGGCCTGGCCCAGAATGACATTAAGCGAGTGCTGGCCTACTCCACCGTCAGCCAATTGGGCTATATGTTTTTGGCCTGCGGCGTGGGCGCCTTCGTGGCCGGTATTTTTCACCTCATGACCCATGCCTTCTTCAAAGCCCTCCTCTTTCTCGGTTCCGGCAGCGTCATTCACGGTATGCATGGCGAGCAGGACATGCGGAAGATGGGATACCTCAAAGGAAAGATGCCCATCACCTATGCGGTCATGCTGGTGGGGACACTGGCCATTGCCGGTATCTTCCCCTTTGCCGGGTTTTTCAGTAAGGATGAAATCTTATTCAAGGCCCTGGTGGATGGCCACGTGGGTTACTGGGCCATCGCCTCGCTGGGCGCCCTGATGACTGCCTTTTATATGTTCCGCCTGATCTTCATGACCTTTTACGGCGAGAAACGCTGGGATCCGCACGTGCATCCCCATGAATCGCCCCCCGTCATGACCATCCCGCTGATTATCTTGGCGATTCTTTCCGCAGTGGGCGGTTTTGTGGGAATACCCCTGCTGCATGGCTGGAATGTGTTTCACGAATTTCTGTCGCCATCCATTGCCCATGTGGCCGGTCCCGAGGTGCACCATGCCATGTCCTTTGAGCTCATCATGATGTTCGTGAGCATGGGCGTAGCCGGTGTGGGCATCTTTCTGGCCTACAAATTCTATATCAAGCAACCGGAACTGCCGGAGCAGGTTACGGCTAAAGTTCCTGGGGTATACGACCTGATCTACAACAAATACTATGTGGATGAGCTCTATGACGCCACGGTGGTGGAGCCCATCAGGAACGGTTCGGTCTTTCTCTGGAAGGAAGCTGATAGCAAGGTGGTGGACGGCGCCATTAACGGCACGGCCAGTTTAGTGGAAAGGCTGAGCGCCATCATCAGAAAATTGGAAACCGGCTACGTGCAGAACTACGCCTTGGGGATTTTAATCGGAGTTGCGGTTATCACAGGATACTATCTGGGCCGTTAGTAAGTAGGATAAGGAGTTAATTCAATGAATTTTCCGATTTTATCTATATTGATCCTGCTTCCCATGGTCGGGGTGGCACTGATCATGATGTTGAACCGAGAAAACCAATGGGTCATTAAAGGCACCGCCATGGCCGTGGCATTGGTGGAATTTGTTCTCTCGCTGTATCTCTGGTTCGGCTTCAACAGCGAAACTGCGGCCATGCAATTTACCGAGCAGTACAGCTGGTTTCCGTCCTACGGGATCAGTTATCTCGTCGGCCTGGACGGCATTTCCCTTTTATTGGTCTTGTTAACCACCTTCATCACGCCGATCTGTATACTGGCCTGTTGGGAGGATGTCCAGGACAAGGTGAAGGAATTCATGATCTGCCTGCTGTTCCTGGAAACCGGCATGATCGGCGTGTTCGTGGCCCTTGATCTCTTCCTGTTCTATGTTTTCTGGGAAGTGATGCTCATCCCGATGTATCTGCTCATCGGGGTTTGGGGAAATCCGGCCCGCAAGATATATGCCGCGGTGAAGTTTTTCATCTTCACCATGGTGGGCAGCCTCCTGATGTTAGTGGCCATTTTGGTCCTCTACTTCTACAATCATAAGGTTACCGGAGTCTACACCTTCGATCTGCTGAAGTTGTATGGCCTGCAGATACCTTTTGAGATGCAGTTCTGGATGTTCCTGGCCTTCGGTCTGGCCTTTGCCATCAAGGTCCCCATGTTCCCGGTGCATACCTGGTTGCCGGACGCGCACACCGAAGCCCCCACCGTGGGCAGCGTTATCCTGGCCGCGGTCTTGCTGAAAATGGGAACATACGGCTTCCTGCGGTTCAACATGCCCCTGTTCCCGGAGGCGGGTTGGTATTTTGTCCCCCTCTTCGCCATCCTGGCGATTATCGGCATCATTTACGGCGCCCTGGTTTCCCTGGTTCAGGTGGACTTAAAACGTCTGGTGGCTTTTTCTTCCGTCAGCCACCTGGGCTTTGTTATGCTGGGGCTTTTCAGCTACAACATGGCCGGGGTGCAGGGCGGCATTATCCAAATGATCAACCACGGTCTTTCCACCGGCGCCTTGTTTTTGATCGTCGGTATGGTCTATGAACGCCGGCACACCCGCATGATTGCCGACTTCGGCGGTCTGTCCAAGGTGATGCCCATCTTCGCCACCATATTCATGATCGTCACCTTATCATCCATCGGGTTGCCCGGTTTAAACGGGTTTGTGGGCGAGTTTTTAATCCTGCTGGGCGCCTTTAAAGCAAACATGGCCTATGGCATCGTGGCCGCCAGCGGGGTGATTTTTGCCGCCGCCTACATGCTCTGGATGTTCCAAAGGGTCATGTTCGGCGTGGTGGATAATGAAAAGAATCAGAACTTAAAAGACTTATCAACCAGGGAAATAGTGGTTCTCCTCCCGGTTTTACTCTTCATCGTGTGGATCGGGGTTTATCCTAACACCTTCCTAGACAAGACCAAGGCTTCAAGCGCCAACTTTGTCGCCATGATGGAAAAAGCCAAAACCACCAAAGTAGCGACGGCTGATGTGATAATGAAGGGGGCCCAAAGATGAGCATTGAAATTCCCACCATTAATTTAACCAATATCGGTCCGCTTATTACCCTGAGTGTGGCCGGGCTTCTCCTCCTCTTGGTGGACGCCTTTTCCATCAAAGGGACTAAAAAGGGATATTTTCATCAAATATCCCTGGTGGCCGTCGTCATTGCCGTTCTTCAAACCATCTGGCTGTGGGGCAGGAATGAAATGGATTTCAGCCGGATGATTTATGTGGACAACTATTCCTTCTTCTTCTATCTGATATTTCTTTTGGGCACCGGGGTCAGTATCCTTCTGTCGGTGCGCTACCTGGAGAATTACAATAAGAATTACGGGGAATATTACGCCTTGATGTTGTTTGCGGCCGTGGGGATGATGCTCATGGCGGCCGGCGGCAACCTGGTAACCATCTTCCTCGGGGTGGAAATCCTGTCAATTCCCATTTACATCATGGCGGGGATGTTCCGGGAAGATTTAAAGTCCAATGAGTCAGCCCTCAAATATCTCCTCCTGGGGGCTTTCTCCTCCGCCTTCCTGCTGTTCGGTATCGCCATGTTGTATGGCGCCACGGGGACATTTTTTCTTGAAGATATCGCCAAGGTCATCAAGTCCGGCGGCATGAACGCCTTAACCTATATGGGGTTAGGGCTGCTCATTGTCGGTCTGGGCTTTAAGGTTTCTTTGGCCCCCTTCCATATGTGGACTCCCGACGTCTATGAAGGCGCCCCCACCTCCGTCACCGCCTTTATGTCCGTGGGCACCAAGGCGGCGGCCTTTGCGGTTTTCCTGCGCATCTTCATGGACGTGTTCCCCACCGTGCGGATGGATTGGGATATGCTTTTGTGGGTGTTGGCCGTGGCCACCATGACTGTCGGTAACGTCACGGCTCTGGCCCAGACCAATATCAAAAGAATGCTGGCCTATTCCTCCATTGCCCATGCGGGTTATATCCTCATCGGCATGATTGCCGGAAACCAACTGGGGGCCATCGGCATCCTGTATTATCTCGTGGCCTATACCCTCATGAACCTGGGCGCTTTCGGCGTGGTCATCCTGGTCTCCCGGAAAAAAGACAGCTATCTGAATATCTATGACTACAGCGGCCTGGGTTTTCAATATCCCGGTCTGGCATTGGTCATGAGTGTGTTTATGTTCGGTCTGGTGGGTATGCCTCCCACGGCCGGCTTCATCGGCAAATTTTATATTTTCTCGGCTGCGATAGAAGCCAATTACATCTGGCTGGTGCTCATCGGCGTGGTTAATAGCCTTATCTCGGTTTATTATTACCTGAGAATTACAGTGATCATGTACATGAAGCCGGCGGAAGCCGATCTGGGGCCGGTGGATATGAACGCCACCATGACCACTACCTTGATCGCCAGCGCGGTGGCGGTGCTGATCATCGGCATCTTCCCCAGCAGTGTGTTCAACCTGGCCTTGAGCTCAGTGAAAATATTCGGCAGTTGAGAAAGATTGCCAGACAATAACTCAGGGGGCTGCCAAGCCCCCTTTTTTTTGTGGGGAATACAGTCTTTGGCCGAGGCTCATTTTTAAATCAACCCCCTGCTTGATCGTTTGAGACGTTTAGGGGATAATATAAGGTCATGTGTACGCCAACAATTCATCCAGCAGGAGCAACACGCAGCATGGAGACGCGCTATAATCCCGGAGCCATTGAGGCCAGGTGGCAGCACTATTGGGAGGAGCAAGACCTCTTCCGGGTGACGGAGGACCCTACCAAGCCGAAGTATTACGTCCTGGAGATGTTTCCTTACCCCTCGGGGCGGATTCATATGGGGCATGTGCGCAACTACACCATCGGCGACGTAGTGGCTCGTTATAAGC
>VGSX01000071.1 GCA_016874895.1 Deltaproteobacteria bacterium | reverse complement strand
CGGCAAAGCCCGAGCCGATTTCCACGCCCTTCACTGCGCCGATGGACATGACGGCCTGGGCCAGCACCGCATCCAGTTTGTCAAAGACCGGCTCCCCTAATCCGGCCGGACAGCCCTTCACCCGAACTTCCACTATTCCCCCCAATGAATCTCCTTGCTGCTTCACGGCCTGCACCCTGGCTGCCATGGCCGCGGCAGCCTCGGGATCAGGACAGAAAAAAGGGTTCTGCTCCAGGTGTTCCCAAGAAAATTGTCGGGCCCGCACTCCCCCCAGTTCCAGGGTGAAGGCCAGAACCGTTATGCTTAGGGTATCCAGGACCTTTTGGGCCACGGCGCCGGCGGCCACCCGGGCCGCGGTCTCCCGGGCCGAGGCCCGGCCCCCGCCCCGGTGATCCCGGAGGCCGTATTTGGCCTGATAGGTAAAATCCCCGTGGCCAGGCCGGAAAATCTCTTTCAAGGGTTCGTAAGCCTGGCTTTTGACATCTTTATTGTAAATGATCAGGCTGATGGGCGTACCGGTGGTCTGGCCCTGGAAGACCCCGGAGAGGATTTCCACTCTATCGGGCTCCCGGCGAGAGGTGGTGTGGATGGACGTGCCGGGTCGGCGCCGGGCCAATTCCCGGTCAATATCATCCGGGCTCAGGAGCAGCCGGGGCGGGCAGCCGTCAATGACCGCGCCCAGGGCCGGGCCGTGGGACTCTCCCCAGGTGGTGAGGCGGAAAACTCTGCCGAAGGTGTTGCCGCTCATAACTCTCCTTTTTCCCAGGCCTGCACCAGGACGATGATCCGCTCGGCCGCCTCTGCCGCCGAAACCGTATCCACATCCAGACTCGCATCAGCCGCATCCCGGTATAAGGGCTCCCGGGCGGCCAATACCTCATCGATTTCAGCCAAGGTCCCTTTGTCCGTGAGCCCGGGCCGGGACTCGGTCTCCGGGGCGTTTTGGCTCAAGCGGTCCCTGAGGGTGGCCGGTGCGGCTCTAAGCCAGATGAGTTTTCCCGAAGACCTGAGTAGTTCGGTGTTTTCGGGATCCAGGACCACCCCGCCCCCGGTGGCCAGCACCAGGCCGCTCTTAGAGGCAAATCGGCGCACTATTTCTTTTTCCCGGTGGCGGAATTTCGGCCAGCCCTCCCGGCTCACCAGGTCGCTGATGCTCTCGCCGGCTTCCGCCACCAGAACTTCGTCCAGGTCCACGAAAGACCGCCCCAGCCCCTGGGCCACCATCTGCCCCACCGTGGTTTTCCCCACGGCCCGGTAGCCGATTAACACAACGTTGAACTTTTTATCCGGTGATGAAGGCCCCATGTTCGCCTTAAACAGTAAGTAGGCGTTCAGCTATCAGCAATCAGCTTTCAGCAAAAACCATAGGTTAGGCAAACCGATCGAGAAACCAGCAATATGCCATCTTGAAATAACTATTTGATTTTAGATCATTAGCTGGCGGCTGAAAGCTGACCGCTGAACGCTTACAACAGTAAAAAATGGTAGCACAGGCGGGGAAGCCCAGGCCACCAAAAGCATTACGTAAACATGTGCCCAAATACGCCAGGCCTGTTACAACAAGACAACCTGGCCCTCCCGGGCGGCGCTGACTTCTAAAGCCCCCCGGCTGGCTTTGACTAATTTTCGGGCTCGCGTCTCGATTTCCTTAATTTCCCGGTCGGTCCTGGCGGGATCATGATGGTAAAGAATCAACCGGGAAACTTTTGCCAGTAAAGCCAACTCCACCGCGTCGGCAAAAGTGGAATGACCCCAGCCCCGGTGGTTCTCGATTTCTTCAGGCAGATATTGGGCATCATGAATCAGGAGATCGCACCCTTGGGCAAAGTAGGCAAAATCCTCTGGCTGTTTGCCCAGGGAGGCCTCGGGAGTGAGTTCATTATCCGTCAAAAACACCACACAACGGTCGTTTTCGGTAATCTTAAATCCCATGCCGCCCTGGGGGTGGTTGGTTTCGATCCCCTCAATGGTGAGGTCCTGCAAAACGAGCTTCCCTTGAGGAAGCTTCTCCAGATGGCGGATATTGGCCTGCAGCTCATCGAAGGCCACCGGGAAAAAGCCGTTCCCCTTGCGGTCGTCGAAAATATTGGCCAGGCCCCAAAAGGCCTTGGGGCAACCGTCGATATCGATAACGGAAGTACTCATATATACGGGTTTGAAAAAGGCCATACCCAGGACATGGTCCCAGTGTGCATGCGTTATCAGGAGGGTGAGGTGCACCGGCCGCCCGGACCTGACCAATTCATCTCCCAGGGCCCGGATGCCCGTACCGGCGTCAATGACCACCCGTCTGCCGGCATTGCTCACTACCTCGATACAGGACGTGTTGCCGCCGTACTTCACCGTGTCGGGACCGGGCGAGGCAATGGAGCCTCTGGTCCCCCAGAATTTTAGATACACGACGCCGTCGCCTCCGGCGAGATTTTAAACTTTACCCTCTTGACCCTGTCATCCTTCAACCAAAGCCGTCGGCCGCGGCCACCAGACCGAAGCAGCCGGTGAGCATCATATCGCCGAAGGGCGCAGCCTGGATGGCCTTGAGCCTGCTCCCCAACCGTCGCTGGGGCCCGGTGAGCACCAGGGTTTCGAAAGGTTGGCGGCCGGGGTAATCCGGGCTGATGAGGCAGCCGTGGCCGAAATCATCGAAGACCTCGGCCTGGCTTAAGTGGCCCAGCCGAAACCTGGTGATATGATCCAGCAATTTATCGGGCGGGAGCAGGCCGGTGTGGTGCTCATAAACTCCCCAGACGCGCTCCTCCTGCACCAGGACGGCAAAGGTATGTTCATTGCCGAAATTGACCACCACCAAGCCGTCCTCCCGGTGGTCCTGGACCAGGGGATCCAGCAGGGCTCCCCAGACGCCGGCGGCGCAGGTATCCATTACCAGAGCCTCCGGCAAAGCCTCTTTTACCGCAGCCATACGGGTAAGGTCGGCCGGCGGCTGGCGGTAGGCCAAATCCTGCAGCTTGCCGCCCTGGTTCAGGAACTCCTCCCAGCGCCGGAACCGATGCAACCGGTTGCTGGCCTCGGGGCTGAAGCCATGGTCCTGCACGGCCACGGCAGAATGCTCCGGTAACTCCACTTCGAACTGGGCCAGGGCTCGTTGCAGAGCCGACCCATCGATATCGCCCAAGGTAACTGGCGTGGTGTGTGGGGGCTGCTCGCTCACGATCTGGATGCCCCATCCCCGTAAACGCTCCAGGTTGTCATGCAGCGTCCGGGCCGGGCCTGGCTGGGCATAGACCTTATAGCCCTGCTGCAGGTGACGCCGCACCGCCTCGGTGACCGCCCCGCCGCCCATAAGGCGGCCGGTGAGAAAGATAGCCGCTCCCGCGGCGGTCAATTTTTCGAGACGCCGGGCTATAATCCGGGTGGGAGCGGGCAGAACCAGTTTCACACAATTTTCCACCGGCTCCCGAGGGTCCCAGAGCAGGATATCCTGGGTGCCGCCGCCGATATCCAGGGCCAGGAGCCGGTTATCTTGCTTACCTGCCATAGTCCTCATCAGAGCGAACCGGATTTTTCATATTCCGCCAAAGCATCCAGGGCCGGGGTCAGGGCCCGCCGGCGGTTGCGGTGGAAATGTTCGTCCCGGAGACCGTGGCGCCACTCCAGGGTAAATAATTCATCGGACACCACCAGCAACCCTGCCAAAGCAATCCCCCGGTACATGGCCACGGTAAAGAGGGCCGACATCTCCATCTCCACGGCCAGCATCCCCTGGGAACCGTAGGCCTGCACCTTGCCTTTGGTTTCCCGGTAGATGGCGTCGATGGTCCACACCCGCCCATGATGATACGGCAACCCGGCGGCAGCTAACCGGTGCTTGAGAGTCTGGCACAGCCCTGCCTCCGGCCGAGGCTCGGACGTGGCGAGGGGATAATGGGCCGAGGTCCCTTCTTCGCTGAGAGCACCTTCGGGGACAATCAGATTCCCGATCCTAACCTCTGGTCTGAGGGAGCCGCACCATCCCAGGGCTATCACCGTTTTGGCCCCCAGGGCAATGAGCTTTTCCAAGACCATCACCGCATAAGGGGCTCCCGGAGCCGGACCGGCCAGGGTGATACGCCGCCCCTGCCAGGCGCCTTCCCGGACGGGGCAGTCAATAATAGTGCGCCCTCGCCCCTGGAGCAGCGCCATCCGGCAGGCGTCCTGGTAATCCTGGCGGGTAAAGGTCATGAGCAGCCTGGGAACGACGCCCTCTTCCCGCTTCCCCCGCCGGGGATTGATCACTGATTCTTCGGCCTCGCGAGGGTCCAGCTTTATAATATCCAACATCAATAATTACTAGGGCTTGCAGCCTCATTCGGCATTTCATCCCCCGGTGCCCCCCGGATGGGATGATAGATGTGTCAGGTATTGTAACAAACCATTAAGATTAGTCAATTTTTTCTTTTTGCGCCGGTCCGGGGTAAAAAGATCAAGATTCAAAGGCCTTCGGGCACAGGCTGCCAGGCTGTGCCATCGAGCTTGCGGTTACCGGAAACAGCGGCACGCCTGCATCATGCATATTAGTATTAGTTACCGATCACTGACCACCGACCACTGACCACTGATCACTGCCCCCGGCCTTTACGCCGGCGCAGGAGTTTGTCAATCTCCACCACCACAATTACACTGGCCGACACCGTAAGCACTATCGCCCAATCCTCCCACTCCAGGATCTCGGTCCTGAACAGCCATTGCAGCGTGGGCACATAAATAACCGCCAGTTGCGCAAAGGTGGCTGCCAGCAGGGCATAGAGGAGAAAGGGGTTGCTGAAGGGGCTCAGGGTGAAAATGGAACGGTATTCGGAGCGGCTGTTCCAGGCCTGGAAAAACTGAAAAAACACCATGGTGGTGACGGCCAGGGTGCGGGCTTTGTCCAGGGACACCTGTTCAAAGGTGAAGCTGTAATAAAACTTGGCGATTACCCCCAAAGCGATGAGCATGCCCACGATAATAGTCCTTTGAATCAGCACCGCGGACATGATCCCTTCGTTGGGATCCCGGGGAGGTCGTCGGTCCACGTCCTTTTCGCCCGGCTCGAAGGCCAGAGCGATAACCTGCAGGCCGTTGGTGACCAGGTTGATCCACAGGAGTTGGGCCGGCAAATAAGGCATGGGCATACCCAGGGCAACGGCCGCGATGATGGAGAGGATGGCCGCAATGCCGGTGGGCATGAGGAAAAACACCACTTTGCGGATATTATCGAAGACGATGCGCCCCTCTTTGACGGCTGCGAAGATGCTGGCAAAGTTGTCGTCGGCAATGACCATGTCGGCGGCTTCCTTGGCCACGTCCGTACCGGTGCGGCCCATGGCCACGCCGATGTGGGCCGCCTTCAGGGCCGGGGTGTCGTTCACCCCGTCCCCGGTGACCGCCACGATTTCCCCGTGATTGATGAGCTGCTGGGTGATACGCAGTTTGTGCTCCGGGGCCACCCGGGCAAACACCGAGGTCGTTTGCACCTGGGCAAAAAGCTGATCATCGTCCATCTCTTCCAGTTCTTTACCGGTGACCACTTTCGGCTCCTCCCGGGTCAGCCCCAGCTGCCGGGAAATGGCTTTGGCCGTGACGGCATGATCCCCGGTGATCATGATGACCCTGATACCGGCCCGCTGGCACCCGGCGATGGCGTCGATGACTTCCTCCCGGGGCGGGTCGATCATGCCCTGGACCCCGGCCACGATGAGCTCCTGTTCCACCATCTGATGGGTGATCTCCGTGACGTCGGACGGCACCTCCCGGAAGGCCATGGCCAGGACCCGCAAACCTTCTCGGGCCATGTTGTCGGCCACTTTAAAAATAGCATGCATCTTCTGGCCGTTGCCGAACATGCATTCCGTGCAGAAGTGTACTGCTTTCTCCGGCGCCCCCTTGACGAATAGCCATTTGCGGCCCTCATGTTCGTGCAAGGTCGCCATGTAGCCCCGCTCGGATTCAAAGGGGAGCAGGTCCAGCCGGGGATAGGCGGCGCTTTCCTCATCGAGGTTCAGGCCGGCCTTCCTGGCGGCCACGATCAGGGCTGCCTCGGTGGGGTCGCCGCTTATCTTATATTCCCCCTCTTCCTCATAAACCGATGATTCATTGCACAGCAGGCCGATGCGCAGCACCTGGTCCAGATTCCCCTTGGCAATGGGTTCCACCGGCATCCAGGACTGCATGACCTCACCCCGGGGGTCATATCCCGTGCCGGTAATCTCGAAAATATGCTCGCCGTCATAGATGTACTTCACCGTCATTTCATTTTTGGTGAGGGTCCCGGTCTTATCGGAACAGATCACCGTGGTGCTGCCCAGGGTTTCCACGGCCGGCAGTTTGCGCATGATGGCGTTGCGCCGGGCCATGAGGCCGACGCTGCGGGCCAGGGTTATGGTCACCACAATGGGCAACCCTTCGGGGATGGTGGCCACTGCCGCGGCTACCACGGTCATGAACATATCCCGGGGGGCTTCGCCCATCCAGACCCCCACCCCGAACAGAATAATTGAGGCGCCCAGTATGATTAACCCCAAAAGGTTGGCAAACCGGTCGAACTTCCGCTGCAGGGGCGACTTGACGGGTTTCAAGCGGTGCACTTCCGCGGCTATGCTGCCCAACAGGGTGTTGGGGCCCGTTTCCGCCACCACTCCCTTGGCCCGCCCCACGAGCACGATGGTCCCCAGAAACGCCATATTCCTCTGGTCCCCGGGGGTCAGATTTTCCTCCCCGATGGCCCTGGCCGACTTTTCCACCGGCAGGGACTCACCCGTCAGGATGGCCTCGTCAATCCTTAACTCCACCGTCTGCAGGAGGCGCAGATCGGCCGGCACTTTAGTCCCGGATTCCAATAAAACGATATCCCCCGGGACGAGTTCCAGGGCGGGGATTTCTTTTTCCTTTCCCTCCCGCAGGACCCGGGCTTTGGGCGCCACCATGCTTTTCAGGGCCTTGACGCTCTTTTCCGCTTTGATCTCCTGGACAAAACCGATGAGGGCGTTGAAGAGGACCACTGCGGCGATTACCACCGCATCTTTATATTCCTCCAGGAAAAACGTCACCCCGGCGGCTAGGATAAGGATATAAATCAGCGGACTGGCGAACTGATGCACGAGGATTTTCAGAGCGCTGATCTTTTCCTCTTCCACGAATTTATTCGGCCCGTAGGTTGCCAGTCGTTCCCTGACCTCGGCTTCACTGAGACCGTGCTCGGTACTGGCCAATTTCTCCAAGGCTGCCTGGGCTTCCAATTGGTACCATTTCAATTCTTTATCATTCATTGTGCCTCTTTTTCCTGCCCGGTTGGAAGCGGTTGCTCCATCCTTATCCTACTCAATCAATCCTGTAATTCAAGGATAAAAATGCTTTTTTACCTGCTTCGGGTTTCTGTGTTTAAAATAAGGGGCAGGCCGTCCCGACCCCCCACCACGATCACTTTGGCGTTAGGTGATTCGGCCAGTGACCGGGTGGCTTCGATACCCTTCCAGCGCAACAAGTTTTCCGACAACCCCTGGGAAACGATATTTTGAAAGTCCTGGATACCCTTGGCTTCGATGCGCTTGCGTTCGGCCTCCTGGGTCTCCTTGGCCAGGACAAACTGCATCCGTTGGGCCTGCTGTTCCGCCGCCAGCTTATCGTTGATGGCGTCTTCCACCATTTTGGGCAACTGGATGCGCCGCAACAGTACCTGTTCCAAGGATAATCCCCGGGCTGCCATGGTTTTTTTCAAATCCTCGGCAATCTGGGTGGCAATAATTTCCCGACCCGAGGTGTAGAGGTCTTTGGCCTCATGCTGCACCGTCACTCCCCGGATGGCGGAACGGAACGACGGCGCCAGCACCACCTGGGCATACTGCGGCCCCACCTGTTGATACAGTCGGGCCGCGGTTTCAGGATTGACGTGGTACAACAACGAAGCTTCCAGAACTACGTTCAGCCCTTCCCGGGACGGGCTTTCAGCAGGCTCGAAGATTTCCTGGGTGCGGACTGACATATTTTTCACGGAAATCATTGGATTGACTATATGCAAGCCCTCCGGCAGGACATCGGGATATACCTTGCCGAAGAGCACCTGCACCCCCACATGCCCGGCCGGCACCACGGTGAGGGCGCTGCCCAGAAATGCCAGCCCTAAAATCACCGCAGACGGCAGCCACCGGGGAAAGGGTAACGCTACGGAATAATTGCGCAAGGCGGCCAGGACGACAAAGGCCAAAAAAATCCCTATGACAACTAACATGGTGGTTTCTCCTTCCTTAGTCAAGGGCGTATATCGATCTTAGTTTAGCCGGTCAGATCCTCCTGTATTCTTTTCGGCAATAATTTTTATTACTAACCGGAAAAATTTTTTCGGTTCAGTTTTATTGGGAAATTCCCTTTCTGTGGGAGCGGGCTTCAGACTTACCCTGAGGGCCGGCGGACCTTAATCTGCAACCTCCCACATGAAAATTTTCGCCAGAGTAGACAGAATCGGCTCTGTGGTTGCTTTATGATCGTTACATGGGTATCTTTAAAGTTAAAGGAGAAATCTATGTTCGGCAAACGTGTAAAACTCTTCGAGCTTTTCGGGTTCGAAGTCCGCCTCGATGCAAGTTGGCTGATCATCGCCCTGCTGGTTACCTGGTCCCTGGCTGCGGGGGTTTTTCCTTACCTCTATCCCGGCCTTGCCCGGGACACCTACTGGACCATGGGAGTAATAGGGGCTCTGGGGTTATTCATTTCCATCATAGCCCATGAGTTCTCTCACTCCCTGGTGGCCCGGCGGTATGGCATGCATATCAAGGGTATAACCCTGTTTGTCTTCGGGGGCGTGGCGGAGATGGGGGATGAACCTCCCACCGCCAGGGCGGAATTCATGATGGCCATAGTCGGCCCCCTTTCCAGTATAGCCATCGGGGCGGTATTCTACCTGATTTACCTCTATGGCGAGTCCATCGGCTGGAGCACTCCGGTCAACGCGGTCATCTTTTATATCGCCTATATTAACGGCATCCTGGCGGCTTTTAACCTCCTGCCGGCCTTTCCATTGGACGGTGGTCGGGTACTGCGGTCCATATTGTGGGGCTTTAAAGGAAATCTGCGCTGGGCCACCCGGGTTTCGGCCGCCACGGGCTCGGCTTTTGCCCTGGCCCTGATGTTCCTGGGAGTCCTGCAGTTCATCGGCGGCAATATTATCGGGGGGGCCTGGATGTTCCTCATCGGCATGTTTCTGAGAAACGCGGCCCAGATGTCCTACCAGCAGCTCCTGGTGCGCAAGGCCCTGGAGGGGGAGCCGGTGCGCCGCTTCATGATCGCCGCCCCGGTGACAGTGCCCGGATCCATTACGGTGGAACAATTGGTGGAAGACTATATCTTTCGGTATCAGCACCGGATGTATCCCGTCCTGGACGGTGAGGAACTGCTGGGCTGCGTCACCACCCGGCAGGTGAAGGATATCCCCCGGGAGGCCTGGGGCCGCCAGACCGTCCGGGAAGCCGTCATCCCCTGTTCCCCGGGAAATTCCGTCCCTCCTAACCTCGACGCCATCCAGGCGTTGGCCAAGATGCAACAGAACGGCATCAGCCGCATGCTGGTGGTGGAAAACGGCCGCCTGGCCGGTTTAATAACCTTAAAAGACCTGTTGAACTTTTTTTCCTTAAAGGTGGAATTAGAGGAGAGGGATTGAAAAATCCCGGACGGTTGCGCCAGCACACCTTACTTTTAGCATGAAAATTCCCACTTATCTTGTTGCCAGCAAGCAGGGGTAAATTATTCCTTAGCGTGATATCGGATGTTGCCACCGTCTATGCCGTCTAAGTTAGAAAAGATCGATCTGGCCGAGTTGGAAAATCGTCTCGGTTATACCTTTCGGGACCGCGCCCGGCTGGAACAGGCCCTGGTGCATAGCTCGTATGCCTACGAATGTCTCCAGACCGGGTTAAGCAACGAACGTCTGGAGTTTCTCGGTGATGCGGTCTTGAATGTCATCATCAGCGATTTTTTGGTACAGCGCCACCCCAAGGCCCGGGAGGGCGACCTTTCCCGTTGGCGGGCCTCTTTGGTTAATGCCAGGCATTTGGCCGGAATAGCCCGGCGTCTCGACCTGGGTTCCCACCTTCTGCTCGGTCGGGGAGAAGAGCAACAATCCGGGCGGCATAAACCCTCCATGCTGGCCGATGCCCTGGAAGCGGTATTAGCCGCAGTGTTCCTGGATGGCGGCTATGAGGCAGCCAAGGAGGTGGTGGGGGGGCTTTTTAAGGAGAGCATATCCCATCAGGAGGGCAAGATCCATTCCCATGACTTTAAAACCGCTTTGCAGGAATACGTCCAGAAATGGCTGAAGATTTCACCGACATACCATACCATGCAAGAAACCGGTCCGGCCCACGCCCGCACCTTTGAGGTGGAGGTGCGGTTGGCTGGCGCGCCCCTGGGGCGAGGCCGGGGCAATTCGAAAAAACAAGCCTCCCAGCAAGCAGCCTGCCTGGCCCTAAAAACCCTGCAGCAACAAGCCGACCCAGATCTACAGTCCATTATGGGGCAGAAGGAGAATGAGGAGAAATATAAGCAATGACTCCAGGCGTCAGGCGGTTAGCTCAAGGATTGGAGTCAGATAGTAAGGGCGATATGGTCGAGTAATTAAATTTTTAATCAGTTGACATAATTCATTATTTCTGCTGATGGCCGAACGCCGGCTGATTATTAATCGGCCAGACACTTTCTACAGAGGCCGAAAATCTGCACCGCCACTTCAGTGGCCTGAAAATCCGCCAGGTTGAGGGTGGGCAAGGGCACCTCGTCGGGCCATTGCCAGTCCACATCAAGGACCTTATGACAGCGGGTGCACACGAGATGGGTGTGCGGGTTTACATTACCATCATAGCGGGCCACCTCATGGAGCGGATTGATCTTAACCACAAGACCTAATTGACAGAAGGTTTCCAGCGTCTTATAAACCGTGTTAAAAGAGATCATGGGCAGGTGGCGGCGGACTTCCTGATAGATATTATCGGCGCTGGGGTGGTCGTACCTGGTCATGAGCGATTTCAAGATTTCCAACCTCTGCGGGGTTACCGAAATATGCCGCTCTTTTAAACGCTTGGTTAACTGTTCGGGCGTTATTTTCATAATAAAATACTACCTTATAATATTCTTTACTGTCAAGAGTTTTTTACTTTAAAATAATCTATATTTAAAATATCTTCTTAGAAATAGTAAGTTAACCCGACCATGGCAAAGTTCGTGTTGACCCCGGGATTTTCTTTATAAAGGCCGGCGTTGGAGGTGTGGCGGAAACGATAGGCCAGAGAGAGGGCATAATTGCCCACCAGCTTAATGTCTATCCCGGCCCCGACCTGGGGGCTGAAATTAAAGGTATGGGCGAATGCCGGCGAATCCAGGTTTTCCCAAATTACTCCTGCCCCGCCCTCGATATACCCCAAAAGTCGATGCGAGAGGGGATAACTGATTTTCAGCAGAGGGGTGAAACCGATATCCCAGCCGGTGCGGCTGGCATCCAAGACGCCGATGATGCCCTCCAGGATGAAGGAAAGCCGCAGTTGCCCCAATACGGGATTATCCGGCCGGGTGAGAAAAACCCCCCAACGGGGCAGAAAATTGTAAAAACGTATGGTTTCCTTAGCCTTACAAGTCTGCCCATAACCCAATCGCAATCCCATTTCGTAGGTGGATTCGTCAGTAAAAGAACCTGCCAGGGAAGGGTTCACGGCGCCAAGGATTATCAAGGTTATGAAACCTGTTAAGAAAATACGCCTAAACCTCGCAGTGACGGCGGCATTTCGATGCATCGCTCCGATTCTCCTCAGTATGTGATAGGTGCCGCGGATTTTTTTGAAGAATTATCTGAGTCTAATAATTTGAGGTAGATATGTCAAAAAAATTTTTATGGCCAGCAGTTTTTTCCGGCTCCGTCTTATATCTGATGATCATATTAAGTTTGAGCGGGTGCGGCGTCAGAGACCTGGCTACGGGCAAAATTGCCCCTCCGGAGGTGGCCTTGCAGGGTTTCACCCTCTACCCCCCCGAGAGCCAGTGTTGGCCCCTGAGCGCTACCCTGCGTCTGACCAACCCTAATCCCGAGCCCCTACGAATCTTGGGTTATGACTACGAGGTCTGGCTGGAAGGCACGGAACTCGTGCGAGGGGAGAGCACCGAGGCCATCACCTTGCCGGCGGGGGTAGAAAGTATCGTGGAAGTCCCCATTCTCCTCAAGCTTCCTGCAGTCCCGCAGACCTTAAAAAACTTTTTACTCAAGGAAAAAGTGCAGTATGAACTGGCCGGCGGGTTCCGCCTGGCGTCTTTATTGGGGGGCATGAAAGTGCCCTTTCGGTTCCGCGGCGCCATAACCCAACAGGAGGGCTTAAAATACCTGCGGGGGTATCTGGACTCGAAAACCTGACCCCTTTTTCCGTCCTTTAGCCTTTGAGCCAGTAAGGATCATCCTTGAATCGGGCTGCGGCTCCCAGCTCTTCTTCAATGATAAGGAGGCGGTTGTATTTGGCCACGCGTTCCGACCGGGAGAGGGAGCCCGTTTTAATCTGCCCCACCCCCGTGGCCACCGCCAGATCGGCAATGAAGGTGTCTTCCGTCTCACCGGAGCGGTGGGAAATCACGGCGCGGTAGCCGTGTTGCTGGGCCAGCCGGATGGCGTCCAGGGTTTCGGTGACTGTCCCGATCTGATTGAGCTTAATCAGGATGGCGTTGGCGATTTTCTCGTCTAGGCCCCGCTGCAGGCGGTTCACATCGGTGACAAAGAGATCGTCCCCCACCAACTGGATCTGATCGCCCATGGCCACAGTCTGCTGCCGCCAGCCGGCCCAATCGTCCTCGGCCAGTCCGTCCTCGATGGAGACTATGGGATATTTAGCCGCCAAGTCCTGGTACAGGGCCGTCATGCCGGCTGCGTCGCGGCGGGAGCCGTCGGACTTATGAAATACGTAAGAGCCTTCCCGATAAAATTCCGAAGCCGCGGGATCTAAGGCTATCACTATATCAGTCCCGGCCTGATAACCGGCCAGGGCGATGGCTTCCATGATTACCTGCAGGGCTGCTTCGTTGCTCTTCAGGTCCGGGGCAAAACCGCCTTCATCTCCCACCCCGGTGGATAAGCCCTGGCCGGAGAGGACTTTTTTCAGGGTGTGAAAGACTTCGGCGGCCATGCGTAAAGCTTGGGCAAAAGAATCTCCTCCCACCGGCATGATCATGAATTCTTGAAAGTCCACATTATTGCTGGCGTGGCTGCCGCCGTTGATAATGTTCATCATGGGCATGGGCAGGGTGGCCGCATGAACTCCCCCCAGGTAGCGATACAGGGGGATTTCCAGGGCCTCGGCCGCGGCCCGGGCTACGGCCATGGAGACCCCCAGGATGGCGTTAGCTCCCAGGCGGCTTTTGTTCGGGGTCCCGTCCAGCTCTATCATTAAGTGATCGAGGCGGATCTGATCCAGAGGGTCTTCCCCGATGAGCTCCGGGGCGATGACTTCTCTGATGTTTTCCACCGCCTGAAGTACCCCTTTGCCGCCATAGCGTTTGGCGTCCCCGTCCCGGAGTTCCAGAGCCTCATGTTCCCCGGTGGAAGCCCCGGAGGGCACCATGGCGAAGGCCCGTACACCCACATCCAGACTGACATCGGCACAAATCGTCGGATTGCCGCGGGAATCTAGAATTTCCCGGGCATTTACGGATACGATGGTAAACATTGTGGTTCCTCCT
>VGSX01000070.1 GCA_016874895.1 Deltaproteobacteria bacterium | reverse complement strand
GGCCGGAACTATGGAAAAGAGGGGTAAAAATTAATTTCGCGCACCGGACTTTTAAGTGGACTAGTGAAGTGAGAGGCAAGGCGGGGGTGCATTGTATAATAATTGGGTTTGCCTTGGAGGATTGCGAGAATAAACGGATTTTTGATTATGAAAATAACAAATCAGAAGCCCAAGAATTGAAAGCAAATAAAATAAATGCATACCTAGTTGATGCAGCAAACATAGTATTACCAAACAGAAAAATTCCAATTTCGCAGGGAGTGCCGAAAGCGAATTTTGGAAGTATGCCAAACGATGGAGGTTTTCTTTTACTAGACAAAAAAGAAAGAAAAGAGCTATTAATTAAAGAACCAAAGGCTGCAAAATATATTCATTCATTCTTAAGTGCAAAGGAATACATAAATAATGAAAAACGTTGGTGCTTATGGCTAAAAGGAATAAGACCAAAGGAATTAAAAGACATGCCAGAAATTGAACGGCGCGTCATAAATGTCAAAAAGATAAGAGAATTAAGCCCAAGGGAAACGACAAAACAATTGGCATCTTTTCCAACACTTTTTGGAGAAATCCGCCAGCCAATGTCAAATTATATCCTGATTCCATGTCATTCATCAGAGAATAGGAAATATATTCCACTAGGATTCTTTACGAAAGAGGATATTGTAGGAAATAGTTGCATAGCTGTTTCAAATACTACATTTTACGATTTTGGTATTCTAAGCTCAGTTATGCACATGGCGTGGGTGCGTGCAGTGTGTGGGCGTTTAGAAAGCCGTTATAGATACTCGGCAGGGATTGTCTATAACAACTTCCCCTGGCCCCAGAACCCCACGGAGAAGCAGAAACAGGCTATTGAGGCGGCGGCCCAGGAGGTTTTGGCGACCCGGGGGCGGTATCCCGAGGCGTCGTTGGCAACCCTGTACGACCCGTTGACCATGCCCCCGGATTTGGTCAGGGCCCATCAGAAGCTGGACAGGGCGGTGGACAAGGCCTACAGAAGCAAGAAGTTTGCCGGGGAGACGGAGCGCTTAGCTTACTTATTTGAGTTGTACCAGAAGTTGGACCGGCCGCTTAGGCAAAGCGAATAAGCGGGCTGAAACCATGTACGCCCACACCGCTGGCGGCGCGGCCGGGGCAGCCGGCGCAGGAGAAGAGACCCGAGGATGACGTGGTGGAGGCGGAATACGAGGAAGTAAACGAAGAACCGAAAAAGTAATTGCAAGGGAGGAGTTCAGTTAGCAAATGGCTGAACTCCTCTTTTTTTCTGAAAACCGGAAACCGTAATTTATTTAGCCCCGGTTCTTGCGCTGCCGTTGCATCTCCCGCTCTTCATCCCGGCGGCGGATGGTTTCCCGTTTGTCGTATTTTTTCTTTCCTTTGGCCAGTCCTAATTCCACTTTCACATATTGATCCCGGAAATAGAGCTTTAATGGGATGAGGGTATAGCCCTTCTCTTCCGTCTTGCCGATGAGGCGTTTGATTTCCCGCCGGTGCAGGAGGAGTTTGCGGGTGCGGGTGGGGTCGAAGGACTCCAGGGGGGTGAAGGGGTAGGGGCTGATGTGGGCGTTGTGGAGATATACCTCCCCCTTCTGGATGCGGGCAAAGCCGTCGTTGATATTGACTTTTCCCAGGCGGATGGATTTTACTTCCGGTCCGGTGAGCACAATGCCCGCTTCGATGACGTCATCGATGAAGTAGTCAAAGTAGGCCTTGCGATTCTGGCAGACGAGCTTGATGGTATCTTTTTTCATAGGATGAAGTCGGCCAACTGTGAAGGTTGCCGGCTGCGAGGCCAGTCCCGGGTTTCAGGCCGCGGCGCTGGCAAGTTCCCGGCCGAAAATAAAGACTTCGGGAAACCGCTTGGCCATGACCCCGGTGACGTAGGCATTGACCTCTTCCACCGAACCGTGTTGCAGAGCCTGGCGGGCGAATTCCTGGGCTTCTTCCATACTGGCATGCCGCACGATGCGCTTGACGACAGGAATAGCCAGGGCATTCATGGAAAGTTCATCCACCCCTAAGCCCAAGAGAATAGGGGTGTAGAGCGGATCCCCGGCCATCTCGCCGCAGACGGCCACGGAAATGCCCGCCGCATGGCCGCCGTCCACCACCTGCTTGATCATGCGCAGCACCGCCGGGTGCAGGGGCTGATACATGCTGGCCACGTATTTGTTGCCCCGGTCAATGGCCAGGGCGTACTGGATGAGATCGTTGGTGCCGATGCTGAAAAAATCCGCCTCCCTGGCCAACAGGTCGGCCAGCATCACCGCGGAAGGGACTTCAATCATCAAACCCACGGGCATGGCCGGGTCAAAGCCATGGCCTTCCCGGTGTAGTTCCCCTTTGATTTCTTCCAGGATGCGTCGGGCCGCCACAACTTCCTGCATCCCGGAAATGAGGGGGAACATTAACCTGACCTGGCCATATAAGGAAGCCCGCAGAATCGCCCGCAGCTGGGTGCGGAAGATACTGTGTTCCTTCAGGCAGAAGCGGATCGCCCGCAGTCCCATGGCCGGATTGATGCCAGGGGCGTATTCCAGGTGAGAGGCGAACTTATCCCCGCCGATATCCAGAGTGCGGATGGTGACCCGGCGGGGGGCCATCATTCCGGCCACGGTTTTATAGTCTTCGAACAACTCCTCTTCCGTGGGGAGCTGTTGCTGGCGTAAATAGAGGAATTCCGTTCGGTATAAACCGATGCCGTCGGCGCCGTAATCCAGGGCCAGGCCCACCTCCTCCTGAAACTCGATATTGGCGAGAACCTGGGTCTGGTGTTCATCCAAAGTGATGGCAGGCAGAAAACTACATTTACCCACGTCGTGCTTGAAATCTTCAAATTTCTTTTTCCGCTGCCGGTAAATGTCCAGCATGTTGGCATCGGGGTTGATGACCACGGTGCCGTTGAGCCCATCGAGGATCAGGGTATCGCCATTATCGATTTCCAGAGTGGCCTTTTCCAGCGCCACCACGGCCGGAATTTCCATGGACTGGGCCATAATGGCGGTATGGGAGGTCTTGCCGCCGGTTTCCGTGATAAAACCTTTGACCTGATCCGTGGACATCTGCGTGGTGTCCACCGGGGACAGGTCCACGGCCACGATGATCACCGGTTCGGCCAGGTTCCGCAGGTTTAGGGGCGAGCCGCCGGTGAGCCGCCGCAGAACCCGTTCACTCACGTCCCCCACGTCCTGGATCCGGCTCTTGATATAAGGATCGGCAATGCGGTTGAACAGCGCCTGGGCCTTTTTTACCGCCTCTTTCAAGGCCCATTCGGCATTAATGTGTTCTTCCTGTATGAGCCGGATGGTCTCGTCGTAGAGCAGTTTATCCTGGAGGATAAGGAGGTGCGTATCCAAGATATAGGCATGTTCCTGGAATTCATCGGTTATGGAGTGTTTGATATCGGCTATTTCCTTCCGGGTATGCGCCACCGCATCCCGAAACCGATGGATTTCCACCTCCACCTCATCCCTGGAATCTAAATAATTATGAGTTATCCGGACCTTGTTTCTTTCCCCCAGGACATAAGCCGGACCGATGACGATACCCGGGGAGGCTGGTATGCCTTTGAGCACCTTATTGTGCGGCCAGACTTCCCGGACAGCCAAAGGCG
Source organism: Deltaproteobacteria bacterium (assembly GCA_016874895.1). GTDB lineage: Bacteria > Desulfobacterota > Desulfobaccia > Desulfobaccales > Desulfobaccaceae > Desulfobacca. Next base: position 10,161 of record VGSX01000070.1, on the reverse strand, counting down.
TCATCCTTGTTCTCCGAAATGCCGCCAGAAGAGATCGGCAATGGCTTCCACGGCCTGTTCGGCTTCCGGTCCTTGGGCTCGCACCCGCACCTCGACTCCTTGAGGGCAGCCCAGGCCCAGGATGTCTAAAATACTGCGGGCATCTGCTTGTACTCCGTCTCTTTCCAATATTATATCAGCCTGAAAACGGCTCGCCAGCAGGGCAATTTTTGCCGCAGCCCGGGCATGCAAGCCCAAACGGTTTAAGACCGGCAATCGCGTTTCAAGATTCTCAGTCATGGGAAGGTGAACCGGCAACTGTAGGCGTTCAGTTATCAGCAATCAGCTTTCAGCAAAAACAATGGGTTAGGGAAACTAAGCGAAAAACCAGTGATCCGCCACCTTAGAATAACTATTTGAATTTAAAGTCTTAGCTGACGGCTGTAAGCTGACCGCTGAACGCTTACCGGCAACTTAGCTAGTGGATTTTTAACGATGGCTTAATTATAATCTTGTTATGTCTCGTTCTTCAAGCTGTTGGACCGACATATTTCATTTTTTCGGCAATTGCCCGGCGGCTCTCAAGGCCAGATAAGCCTGATAGGCCTCCCGCCGGGGCACGCCCAAAACCGCGGCGGCCTCCAGGGCCAGGGCTCTCCCCGTTTTAGATGTAGTTTTAGCAGCTTCCAGAAGATATGCCTTGACATCCACGGCTGGCGAGGCCGGGGACAGGGGCCGGGAAAGCACCAGGGTGCATTCCCCTTTGACTTCTTTGCCCGCTAGTTGGGCGGCCACCTCCGGCACGGGTCCCCGCCAGCTCTCTTCAAACACCTTGGTCAATTCCCGCACCACCAGAATCCGGCGATCTCCCATAGTCTGACTCAATTCCGCCAGGGTCTGGGACAGACGCCGGGGGGATTCATACAGAATCAGAATTCGGGCCTCCTGGGACAGCTGGCCGAAAAATGCCAGCCTCTTCTTGGTCTGGCGCGGCAGAAAACCGATGAAGGTCACATCCCCGGTAAAGCCCGACATGGACAGTGCCGCCAAACCGGCCGCGGGGCCGGGAATCGCGCTGACTGGAATGGCCGCCTCCCAGGCACGCTCCACCAGGGCCGCACCCGGATCGGAAAAACCCGGCGTCCCGGCATCACTCACCAGCGCCACCGAACTCCCCTGACGCAGACGGCCGATCAACTCCGGACCCCGCTGCGCCTCGTTATGGGCATGGTAGCTGACCAGGGGTTTAGATATCTGATAATGGCTCAAAAGCTTACGGGTGCGGCGGGTGTCCTCCGCGGCGATACAATCCACACTCTGGAGTATCTTAAGGGCTCGCTGGGTGATGTCTTCCAGATTGCCGATGGGCGTGGCCACCACGTACAAATGCCCCGGTGAAGCGGCCCCCTGTGTTCGGGCCAGCGCCGGTTCACGGCTATTTTGTTTCTGGGGATCAGACCCTGACATATCCCTTAAAGCAAACCGCTGCTGGCAGGGGACTTATTGATCCTAACGGTGCACCGGAGCCCGATAAACCAGGTCTGCAGGTGCATTATGCTACTAAGCCTCGAAAGCCCCCGGAATGATATCGACTTCAGGCTGCCCCCGGGTAAAATCGATGGTCACGACGTCGAAGCGCACCTTCATATCCAGGGAGCCATGTTTTCGGAGATAAAACTGGGCGGATCTGCTGATGCGGCGCCTTTTGGTTCCAGTTATCGCCTCGGACGCGGCGCCGTAGGTCCCCGAGCGGCGCAATTTAACCTCGATAAAGACGAGGGTATCGCCGTGCCGGGCGATAAGATCGATCTCGCCGCAAGGAGCTCGATAATTCCGGGTCAGAATCTTGTAGCCGCGGTTTTTCAAGGCCTCGGCTGCCAGAGCCTCCCCGGCCTGGCCGAGCTGACGGCGGTCCTGAATCATCCCGGGCCGCACCATTCCTTAACGCCCCGGAAGGTGCGCCGGTGCAAAGGGCAGGGACCCCAACGGCGCAGGGCGGCAAGATGCTCCCGGGTGGCGTATCCTTTGTGACCGGCAAAATTATACTGGGGGTAAAGCTGATGGTAGTGCTGCATCAGCCGATCCCGGTAAACTTTGGCCAGCACCGAAGCCGCGGCAATGGCCAGGCAGCGCTGATCGCCTTTGATCACCGGTTGCTGCGTATGGTGGATGGGCAACCGCCAGGGGCCGTCAATGAGGACAAGTTCCGGCCCCGGGTTCAGGTTCTGCACCGCCAGGGCCATGGCTTTCAGGCTGGCCGCCAGGATGCCCAGTGTTTCGATCTCCAGGGCTTCCACGGCCTGAATGCTGAAGCTCAGGGCTTCCTGGCGCACCTGAAGATCGAAGCTTTCCCGGCGGGCCGGGGTCAACAGTTTAGAATCAGTGAGTCCTGGAAATGTCGAGGTTGCGGCCAGAATTACCGCCGCGGCCACCACCGGTCCGGCCAGGGGGCCGCGTCCCACCTCATCCACACCGGCTATCAAGCTCACGCCCTGGCGCCGGAAATCGGCTTCCGGGTCGGATGCCAGGGGCAAAAGCTCTGTCTGTCGGATCCGGGCCGCGCTCAATCAGCCGCACTCCACTAAACAAATTGTTTTTCTTTGATCCGGGCCTTCTTTCCATAACGGCTGCGCAGATAATACAGCCGGCCGCGGCGGACCTTGCCCTGAGAGATGATCCGCACCTCGTTGATGCTGGGGGAGTGCAGGGGAAAAGTTCTTTCCACCCCTACTTCATAAGATATCTTTCTCACGGTGAAACTGGCCCCGGTGTTGCGGCCCCGCTTGCGAATGACCGCCCCCTTGAATACCTGAACCCGTTCTTTATCGCCCTCCACGATGCGGACGTGCACTTCCACCGTGTCGCCAACTCGAAAATCGGGCAGATCCGCCCGCATGTGGTCTTTTTCCAGAAGATCTATTGTGGCATCCATACTATCCTCATCTTATCTCAAACCGCGAGCCCGCGGCAATTTTTTCAGCTATCGGTCTCTTCCCGTGTTTCTAATAAACGCACGTAGGTCCGATCAGCATCTGTCAGCTCGGCATTGTGCAACAGGTCCGGCCGCCGGCTCCAGGTGCGGCGCAAGGCCTCCCGCCGCCGCCACTGGGCGATGCGCCGGTGATCGCCGGAAAATAAAACCTCCGGGGCTACGTACCCCATGAATTCCCGGGGACGGGTGTATTGGGGCCCCTTTAACAGATTGTCTTTAAAGGAGTCCTCTGCGGCGGAATCTTCATCCCCCAGGGTACCCGGCAACAGCCTGGCCACGGCGTCCAGAATCGCCAGGGCCGGGATTTCCCCGCCGGTTAAGATATAGTCGCCCAGGGAGATTTCCTCATCGATGAAATGCTGCACCCGATCATCGAACCCCTCGTAATGACCGCATACCAGCAATATCTTATCCCGTCTGGCCAGTTCCAGGGCCACCGGCTGCTTGAACAGGCGGCCTTGCGGGCTCAGGAGCGCCACCCAAATACCCGGATGCCTTTCCCGGGCCGACAGGATGGCCGCCGCCAGCGGTTCGATTTTGAGCACCATGCCCGGCCCTCCCCCGAAGGGGCGGTCATCCACCACCTGGTGGCGGCCGGGGGCGAATTGGCGCAGGTCAGTAAGCTCCACCCGGATAATCCCGGCTGCCAGGGCCCGCTTAAGTATGCTCTGGCTGAGCGGTGAAGCGAAGAACTCCGGGAACAGGGTTAAAATGTTAATAAACACCGCTTTGGGCCGCCACATATTCCGGGGCTACCACCAGACGCCCGGCATCCGGGTCGATGGCCACAATCGCCTCCGCCACTGCAGGGATCAAATATTCTTCTTCTTTGTCCCGGACAACATAAACATCATGTGCCGGGGTGGGGATAATGGCCGCGACCTTGCCCAGGTAAGCGCCGGTGTCAGCCTGAAAAACCGGCAGGCCCAGAATCTCGCACCAATAAAATTCCCCGGCGGGCAAGAGCGGCAGACGGTGCCGGTCCAGCCAGATGGCCTGGCCCACTAATTTCTCGGCCTGCCCCCGGTCCTGCACCCCCATCAGACGCAGGAACAAACAGTTTTTGTGCAATCGGGCCGTCAGCAGGCGGTAAGGGACGCCGTCAAGCTCCACCTGGCCCACTGCCTCCAGGGTGTCCACGTCATCCAACCCCACCGTGGCTTTTACTTCTCCCTTGAGACCGTGCACCCCGACGATGCGTCCCAAAAAGATCTTGTCGGTTGCCGGCGCGCCCGTCTCACTCAAGGATTTCCAACACCGCCCGTTTTCTGATTTTGGTGGAGGCGGCGCTCAAGATGGTGCGCATGGCCCTGGCCGTCCTCCCCTGTTTGCCTATGACCTTCCCTAAGTCCTCTTTGGCCACTTTCAGTTCGATGACTGAGGTCTGTTCTCCCTCGATTTCCGAAACTTCCACTTGGTCCGGATGGTCCACCAGCGCCTGAGCGATGTACTTGATCAAGTCCTTCATCTTGCGACCTCCGTTGGCGGATTTCGTCAAATCCGAAGCCGTTGGCCCTCCAGTGATGCTCCGCCGGTCACCAGGCCAGGATGTAATGTCATACAGGCAAGGTCTTTTGAGCCGATGATGTTTTTTCAGGCCTGGCGCCTGCCGCAACCAGGCGAGGCAGCCTCACACCCGCCTCATCCCACGGCCTGGGCTTTCTTTAACAGACTGGCCACAGTGGCGGTGGGTTTGGCCCCCCGGCTCTGCCACTGCTCCAACAATTCCTGCTTGATGGCTATGGCCGCAGGATTACGGTTGGGATCATAGGTGCCGATGATGTCAATAAACCGTCCATCCCGTTTGGCTTCGCTGTTGGCCACCACAATGCGGTAGAAGGGATGCTTTTTGGCCCCGTGTCGGGCGAGTCGAATTCGTAACGCCATCTAAAAAGAATTCTCCTTTAAATTGGAATAGCCATTTTTCATTCTAAGCATTAATTAAAAAAATTTTAATGATTATTCACGGTGTCTGCCATCACCCCGGTGTAATCTCGCCCCGACCAGGAACCACTAGGACAGGCCGAAAGGCAGGAAGCGGCGTTTGCCCCCCTTTTTGCCGGGCTGCATCATTTTTTTCATCATTTTCTGGGTCATGGCGAAATTTTTCAGGAGCCGGTTGACGTCCTGTACGGTGGTGCCGCTGCCTTTGGCGATCCGGCGACGGCGGCTGCCGTCGATTAAATTATGATTGGCCCGCTCGGCCGGGGTCATGGAGTTGATGATGGCCTCGATGCGGTTCACCTCTTTTTCATCGGGCTGCATCTCCTTCATGCCTTTGATCTTGTTGAGGCCGGGAATCATGCCCATGATCTGTTCCAGACTGCCCATTTTCCGCACCTGGCGCAACTGATCCCGGAAATCTTCCAGGGTGAAGGTTTCTTTCCGGAGCTTGCGCTCCAGCTCCTGGGCCTGGTCGCTGTCAAAGGCCTCCTGGGCCTTTTCAATCAGGGTCAGGACATCACCCATGCCCAGGATGCGGGAGGCCAGGCGGTCGGGATGAAAAACCTCCAGGGCGTCCAGTTTTTCCCCCACCCCCAGAAATTTAATGGGCTTATTAATAACCGTGCGCATGGACAGGGCTGCCCCGCCCCGGGCATCCCCTTCCACCTTGGTCAGGATAACCCCGGTGAGGTCCAGGGCTTCGTTGAAATTCTGGGCCACCTGCACCGCATCCTGCCCGGTCATGGCATCGGCCACCAACAGAATTTCACTGGGACGAGTGTCCGCCCGGATAGCCTGCAGCTCGGCCATCAACGGTTCATCCACGTGCAGACGCCCGGCCGTGTCGATGAGCACCAGATCATGCCCCTTGGCCGATGCCACCGCCAAGGCCTCGGAGGCAATGGCCACCGGATTCTGCTGGGGTTGGGTAGGATGCACATCCACGCCGATTTCCGCCCCCAGCCGGCGCAACTGCTCGATGGCCGCAGGTCTTTGAGTGTCCGCCGGCACCACATAAGGTTGGCGGCCCTGTTTTTTCAACCGCAAAGCCAACTTGGCCGTGGTGGTGGTCTTACCGGACCCCTGCAGGCCCACCAGCATCAGCACCACCGGGATCTTGCCGCTCAATTCCAGCCGGGGCGCCTCCCCGCCTAAGAGGGCCACCAGCTCATCATGGACAATCTTGACTACCTGCTGTCCCGGGGTCAGCGACGCCATGACCTCCTGGCCCAGGGCCCGCTCCCGGATGCCCTCCACAAAGGTCTTGGCGACCTTATAATTGACGTCCGCTTCCAACAGGGCCAGGCGGACTTCCCGGAGGGCCTCCTGAATATTGGCTTCGGTAAGTTTCCCCTGACCTTTTAATTTCTTGAATACTTTAGAGAGCTTATCGGAAAGGCGGTCAAACATGATTATATCTCTGATATTATTAAAAAATGAATATTAACCGTTAGTTCTTTATCTTGTCAATATAAAAATGAGATTCACGGGGAAAAGGTTTAGGCTGAGGCAGCGAAGCTTCTCCTATCCCTTGATTACCCCCAGGGGATGCAATTTCGCCACCTTAGCGCTGATCCCGGCCCCGTGTACCACCTGCACCACCTGCTCCACGTCCTTGTAGGCCTCGGGGATCTCCTCCGCCACCGTGCCCCGGCCGGCTCCCCGCACTATGATACCCCGGGCCGCCAGTTCTTTTTCAATGGACCGGCCCTTGGCGGCTTTAATGGCCTGATGGCGGCTCAGGATGCGGCCGGCCCCGTGGCAGGTGCTGCCGAAGGTTTCTTCCAAAGCCCTCTGGGTCCCCACCAGCAGATAAGAATACCTCCCCATGTCGCCTGGGATCAGAACCGGCTGGCCCGTTTCCTGGTACGCGGCCGGAACTTCCGGGTGATGGGGCGGGAAGGCCCGGGTGGCGCCCTTGCGGTGCACGCAGAGTTTTTTGGTCTTGCCGTTCACCTGGTGGGACTCGATCTTGGCAATATTATGGGCCACGTCGTATACCAGCTCCAGCCCCAGGTCCCGGGGGCCCAGGCCGAGGACCTGCTGCAGGGTTTCCCGCACCCAGTGGGTGAGGAGCTGCCGGTTGGCAAAGGCGAAATTGGCCGCTGCGGCCATGGCCCCCAAATATTCCCGGCCCTCCGGCGACCCCACCGGGGCGCAGCACAACTGCCGGTCCGGGAGTTTAAAACCGTATTTATTGGTGGCCTGCATGAGCTTGCGGATGTAGTCGTCGCAGACCTGATGCCCCAGCCCCCGGGAACCGGTGTGAATAATTATGGTGACCTGGTCTTTGAAAATTCCCAAGGCCCTGGCTGTGGCCTCGTCATAAATCTCCGCCACATAACCGATTTCCGTGAAGTGATTGCCCGAGCCCAGGGTGCCCAGCTGGTCTTTGCCCCGGTCCAGGGCGTGGTCGGAGACCGCTTTGGGGTCGGCCCCCGGGATGGCCCCGCCGGCCTCAATGTGCAGCAGGTCATCAGCGCTGCCAAAACCTTTCTTCACCGCCCAGGCGGCGCCGTAACGCAACACCTCGTGGAGCGTGGGGACATCAAGTTTCAAATCACGGCGTCGGGACCCCACTCCCGAAGGGATATGGGTGAACAGGACATCCACCAGTTCCTGAACCCGCTGGGCTATGTCCGGGCGCCGCAGTTCGGTCCGGAGCAGCCGCACGCCGCAATTAATATCATAACCCACCCCACCGGGGGAAACGACCCCTTCGTTCAGGTCAAAGGCCGCCACCCCGCCGATGGGAAAGCCATAGCCCCAGTGAATGTCCGGCATGGCCAGGGAAGCCCCCACGATGCCCGGCAGCGTGGCCACATTGACCACCTGCTGCAGGCTCTGGTCATGCCGCAGCGCCTGGATCATTTCCTCAGAACAGTACACCAGCCCCCGGGTCCGCATGGCTCCTTCCTGAGGTATTTCCCAGCGGTAGGCGTCGAGCCGGCGTAGTTTTATCTCACTCCCCATATATTTCCTTTAACCGATCAGATGGGTCATCGGTCTGTAAAGCCGCGCAGTAATCTTATCATTATGGATTTTACCGGAATTTTTTATAAAAAGCTATTTATTCGGAGGACGACGGAGGGAGCAGGCCATTTCCCTGACGGCAGAGGCAGGATGCGCCAGGCTTTGCCGCCCTGCTGCCGGTGGCCCGTAGGGGCACGGGCACCCTGCCCCTACGGCTTGCGGCCCTACTTAGGACAGGCCATTGTTGCTGGCAAGTTGCACCCCATTACTGCTCTGTCCTACAAATCAAAGATAACATGGCCCTCCCATCCCTCCGGGGTCGGGCGGATTGCCAGCTGGTGATAGGTGGCAGCCTTGACGCCGGTTTTCACCTCATGGCGGCGGGGGTCGAAGGTGTCGCCCTGCAGGCGGGCATGCAGCCGGGTGGGAGATATTTCCTCTATCTCTATCTGCCGGGCCAGAAAACCCTGGGTGTCGTAGAGATAGAGCAGGTAATTGAGCCACTCCACCAGCAGGGCCTCCTGATCCGGGGCCTCCACCGCCACCTCCTGGACCTGTCGGGCCCGGAGGCGGCGGCGGTCGGTCATGAGGCTATACAGGGACTGGGCCCCTTGGATAAAAATGTCCGCCACGGTTTCGCCCCAGAGCTTGAAACCCACGTCCGCGGTGTGCGCCAGGGAGCGGAAACCGGCGGACTGATGACGCTTGGATGTACCGGTCATGGCCAGGTCAGCCCGGAAATTTCGGAATCTTGCAGATCGCCTCGTGGATCATGGAGTCAGGATACTCGAAATCTTCCAGTCTGCCCTCGATATAGGCGTCGTAGGCCGCCAGGTCCAGGAAGCCGTGGCCGCTGAAGGCGATGACGATACACTTGGCCTCCCCCGTTTCTTTGCACTTCAGGGCCTCGTCGATGCCGGCCCGCAGGGCATGGGAGGTTTCCGGGGCCGGGACGATGCCCTCGGTCCGGGCAAAGGCGATGGCCGCCTCAAAGACCGGGTTCTGGGGATAGGCCCTGGCCTCGATGACCTTTTCGTGCACCAGCAGGCTCAACAGCGGGGCGTCGCCGTGATAGCGCAGGCCGCCGGCATGAATGCCCGGCGGGACAAAGCTGTGGCCCAGGGTATACATCAACATCATGGGGGTCAGGCCGGCGGTGTCGCCGAAATCATAGGTATAGGCCCCCTTGGTGAAGGTGGGGCAGGAGGTGGGCTCCACCGCCACAAAACGGATGTTGTCACCCTTTAATTTGTCCGGCACAAAGGGAAAAACGAATCCGGCAAAATTGCTCCCGCCACCGACGCAGCCCACCAGGACATCGGCCTTTTCCCCGGCCAACTGCAGCTGTTTCTTGGTTTCCAGGCCTACGATGGTCTGGTGCAGGAGCACGTGATTGAGCACGCTCCCCAGGGAATATTTGGTGTCTTCATGCTTGGCCGCGTCTTCCACGGCCTCGGAGATGGCGATACCCAGGCTCCCCGGGGAGTCGGGGTTTTGGGCCAGAATCCCTTTCCCGGCCTCGGTGCGGTCCGTGGGAGAGGGGAAAACCTCGGAGCCCCAGATCTGCATCATGGAGCGGCGGTAGGGCTTCTGATAAAAGCTGACCTTCACCATGTAAACGGTGCAATCCAGGCCGAAGGCCTGGCAGGCGAAAGACAGTGCCGAACCCCATTGTCCCGCCCCGGTTTCGGTGGCCAGGCGGCGGACCCCGGCCACCTTGTTGTAATAGGCCTGGGGCACCGCGGTGTTGGGTTTGTGGCTGCCGGCCGGGCTTACCGACTCGTTTTTATAGTAAATGCGGGCCGGGGTGTTTAAGAATTTCTCCAGGCGCCGGGCCCGGTGCAGGGGCGAGGGCCGCCAGAGACGATAAATCTCTAGGACGTCGTCGGGTATCTCAATCCAGCGTTCCTGGCTCATCTCCTGCATGATGAGGTCCAGGGGGAAAATGGGCAGCATGTCCTCCGGGGTGACGGGTTTCCCGGTGGCCGGATGTAGGTACGGCGGCAGCGGCCGGGGCAGGTCCGGTTGGACATTGTACCACTGCTGGGGGAGCTCTGCTTCACTGAGGTTAATTTTGTAAGAATCGCTCACTTTCCACTCCTTGGGGGGTAATTTGCACTTGTAGATCTTAATAACAGCTTCACTTTACCCTAAAGGGAATTGTGACTCAAGCCCACTTTGATATGTTCGTAAAAAGTCTCAAATGCCGAATGTCTTATAATAGGCGCACCGGGCTTGGTCGGCCTTCAGTCCCCGCACGGCCCGGCGGGTGA
>VGSX01000069.1 GCA_016874895.1 Deltaproteobacteria bacterium | reverse complement strand
CGGACTTAAACCCCATCGAACGCTTATGGCTGCTGATCAAAGCCGAGTGGTTCGCGGACTTCTTCGCCAAGAACCGAGAACAATTGATTGATCGCATTGACCAAGCACTCTTATGGGTGATGAATCGCCCCGGAGGCAATCAAAAAACCTGCTCCCTGGAACGATTCTCGTGATGACCACTCACCCCGAAATCAGAAATAATTTTTGGCAAACGCTATAAAGTCCAAGACCGGGGGAGCCGCTTGCTTGCGACTCGACGTCTGCTGTACCGATTTTTGATCACGGGAAGAGTCATGATACTCCCAGATTACAAGACCGTGGGTGTTGCGCTCATCGGGCTGTGCCTGACACGACACCAGGTTTAAGAAAACGATTACTAGCCCGAAACGAGCCAACAAAGTGACCTGAGCAAAGGAGTTATCAGCTATATTCAGATACGAAGTCCTCTACACCAGTCCAATCTGCTGGTACTCCTTGTACCATATAGCTGGCGCAGCGTTTGAGATAGATGAGGGCTGCCTTATCCTCCGGATTCTTTTCCAATACCTGGTTGAATCGCACACTCGCCTCCGCAAATTTGCGTTCATAATAGAGTCCAAGACCCTCCTCGAAGCTCCCTTTTGTCTCTTTCTTTAACTTGACCACGGTTTCGGGGTCCCCATCAAAAATCTCAAACACCGTGATAGGGGTATCCTTGCCTTTTACCAGCACTTTATCCACGAAACGGTAATGGTATCTTTCCGGGTTTTCTATGCGGGCCATGACCTCTTCGCTGATCGTGGTGGAGGAGCCGTATCTCTTGGTCAACCCTTCGATGCGTGAGGCGGTATTCACCGCGTCCGCCACTACCGTCCCTTGCATGCGGTCCTGGCTGCCGATAACCCCCAACATCAGGTCGCCGATATGGAGACCGACGCCGATGCCTATGGGCTGAAAACCGTCTTGTTCCCGTTCCTGGTTATAGGCTGCCACCGCCTGGTGCATGGCAACGGCCGCCTGCACCGCATCGTCTGCGCTCCGAGGGAAAAGAGCCATGACCCCATCTCCCAGATATTTGTCGATGAACCCGTGGTGCTCCTTGATCATCGGGCTCACTCGCTTGAGATAGGCATTGATAAAGTTGAAATTATCCTGGGGCGTCATGTTTTCCGAAAGGGTCGTCCAACTGCGCACATCAGCGAACATTACCGTTATTTCCTGCCTGATCTGGTCACCCAATTTGACCTCCAGGATGCTGCTTTTCCCTAAGAGGCTCAGGAACTCCTTGGGGACAAACCGCTCATAGATGGCATTGAGAGCCGCCAGTTGGGCGGTGCGCTCCCTGACCCGATCCTCCAGAATCTCGTTGATACCCTGCAACTCTTGATTCTTCTCGGCCAGCATCCTTTTCAAACTGTTAATGGTCAAGTGAGTATTGACCCGGGCAATCACTTCTTCCGGTTGGAAGGGCTTGGTGATATAGTCCACCGCGCCCAGTTCCAGCCCCTTGACCTTGTCCTCAGTATCTGCCATGGCGGAAAGGTAAATGATGGGAATGTCGCTGAGGGCGGGATTCCCTTTCAGGCGGCGGCACACCTCGTAGCCGTCCATCTCCGGCATCATGATGTCCAGGAGAATAAGGGAGGGCTTGGCCTTTTCCGCAATGGCCAGGGCGCTGGCGCCGTTCTTGGCCACGAGCAGCTTATAGCCCCGGCCGTCCAGAGTCTGATGCAACACCTGCAGATTCGTGACGTTGTCGTCCACCAGCAAGATCTGCTCCGGTGGCTGCTGCCTGTCCTCAGAAATGGAATTATCCACCATTAGTCATCCCTCTTATAGTTTACGTGCCTATTTTCTCTGCCAGAGCGACAATCTTCTCAAAGTCAAATTCCGCTGCCAGCCGCTGAATTTCCTCCCCATAGCGAGCGCCCATGTCGGTCCGGGATTGTAATTCTTCGGCAATGGCCTGCAATTCGGTGACGTCGCCTGCTTCCAACGTCTCCCGGAGACGTTGCGCCATCTCTTGGGCCAGCTCCTTTGGCAACGGCGCCACCTGAGCCGCGCTAACCGTGGTTTCAGGCTCCCCAGCCGGCTCCAAGGCCTTGAGAGAGCCCAGGACTTTGGCATGGGATTGTAAGAAATTCTGATAGGCAGCTTCGGGCAGGCCCTGGCCCCCCTCTTTGAACCACGTTTCCAAAGCCGCGGCGGTTTCCTGCAATTCCGCGGCCCCGATATTGCCCGCGGCTCCTTTGATGGTGTGGGCCAGGATTACCGCCTCCCGCTCCTCCCCTGCGGCCGCCAGATTTTTTATGGTCTCGGCCGCATCTTGGAAATCTTGCCGGAATTTCCGGAGAATTTTGATATAAGCCTTTTGGTTACCCAACAGCCGCTTGAGGCCTTGGGCGGTATCAATTCCGGCCAAGGGGGGTAACGCTACCGCCTCGCCCGCGGGCCTGGGCTTAATGGTTAACGGTGCCCCTGGCGGTTCGGCCTCCTGAATCATCTGCTTCCCCACAAACTTTTCCAGGGTGCGAAACAACACTTCCGGATCTATGGGTTTGGTCACGTGATCGTCCATGCCGGCAGCCAGGGATTTTTCCCGGTCCCCAGCCATGGCGTGCGCCGTCATGGCGATAATAGGCAATGCCTGACGGGGGTTTTGGCGGATGCGCCGGGTGGCCTCGTAGCCGTCCATGACCGGCATCTGCACATCCATGAGCACGGCATCAAAATCGTTGGCGCCCACGGCTTCCACCGCCTCCTGGCCGTTGTTGGCCAGGGTGACCAAAACGCCCACGGAGGCCAATATTTCGCTGGCCACCTGCTGGTTGATTTCATTGTCCTCCACCAGCAGGATGCGGGCCCCTTCCAGGGTTAGCAGGGCCCTGGCCTCGGCATCGGCGACACTCTCGGCGATGTGGGGCCGACCGGCCACCTCCTCGCCAAAGATCTGCATGATGGCGTCAAAAAGCGTTGTGGAGGTGAGCTAATGCAGAGGAAAAGGCGCGTTTTGGAATTTTCCACCTACGGCCCCAAAGCCTTCGCCAGCACAAAAAACCTTGACCCGGACCTGGCGGACCGTTGCATAAGAATCCCCATGACCCGGACCCGAAAGCGATTACCGGATTTAGAGGGCTGGGAGCCGGTTTGGGGGGAGCTTCGAGACAAGTCTTATCGTTTCGTTCTGGGGAGTTTTAAGGCAGTTGAGGACGCATACAAGGCCATTTCGGGAGACGGAACCCGTATCGGCGAATTATGGCGGCCCCTGCTGGCAGTGCTCCTGGCCCTGGGGGTGGAACAAGCGGAGATTGAGATGGCCCGGGGCCTGTTCATGGCGGGGGCGGAAGAAACCCGGCATGAGCCTTCCCTGTGGGAGTGCATCCTTTTCGAGGTGCTGCGGGAAAAAGCGGAATCCGAGTCGGGCAACTTCGACATGACCGCCGAGGAAGTCTTGAAGGCGATGGACATTGAAGGAGACAACAAACCAGGGGTTAAGTGGGTGGGCAATACCCTTTCAAAATTTTCCCTTTTCTCCGAACGCTTAGCCAGGAGATATACCGATGACCGGAAGCGAAAGGTCCAGCCCTATCTGTTTTTCTCAGACCATGTTTTGAAAATGTATGAACTTTATATGCGGGATACCCCCCAAAATGAAGCGTCCCAAGCGTCCCAAGAAGAAAATAATAGTGAATCTGGTAACTTCTATGGGACGGAGGGAAATTCCGGGACGTGTCCCGGAGCGTCCCAAGCAGAGGAAGATATGGGACGCAATGGGACGAGTCCCGCAAACCCGAACCGTCCCACGGAAGTATTTGATAATTCAGACGAATCAGATGTGGGACGGATGGGACGGTTGAATTTGGGGGGTCCCTCAGAAAAAATATATGATTTTTTTAGAAACGCCCGCCCTACATTCCCAGGGGCACCCTTGCACATCTGGGATGCAGAGCGTCAACGACAGGCCGCGGCTCAAGTGCGTGAGGTGGCCGCCATTGATTTGTTGGGAGGCGAACTGTGAGACCCGGCGAAGCGGTGATGAAACTCGTCTGCCTGGGCTATCATTTCGAGCTTGTAGGAGAGAAGGTGCGCTATGAGTGGCAAGGGCATGGTGACCCGGACCACGCAGTGGTGCGGCCATTGCTTGAGTTTGTAAAAGCACATAAGCCGGAAGTTCTGTATTTCCTCAAGTGCCATTGCCCCCGGTGCGGCGGCGTGGTCTTTGGAATCTTCAATGGTGTGCAGCGGTGCATGGCCTGTTATTGGGAAGAACAGACCCGTCTCTACCCGGCTATGGCGGAGGTAAAGCATTGATTACCGTCACAGTCAACCTGCGCAGAGCTTGCCGGAAGTCGCCGTCAACGTGGGCTTGGTTCAGAGCGTGGTCAAGGTGGCTCACGAGGTCCATTCAGAAGAGGCGGCCTGGGTCGGGGGCGGTTTTATGAGTAATTTCAAATTTTCACGGCGGGAACTCCTGTTCCTGGAATTCTTCTTCTCTGGGTGTTCGCTGAAGGATTCGGCCAAAGCTGCGGGCTACAGAGGGGCCAGCGCCTCGGCTTTATGCAACACTGCCAGGAAAATTCTTACCAAATATGAGAAGAGCGCCTCGGCGAAGGGAATTTTTCGGGGGGCTAGGGCCAGCGAGGGTCGAATTGTCACTTTATTGGTCGACATGGCGATGAATCACCAACGCGAATCTAAGAAGCTAAAATATTTGAGTATCTTGTCCAGAGCCATGTTTTCAAAAGGGTAGATGGTTGAACCAGGGAGGTAGTGCTTAGCTGTATTGACACATCACGTTAGCATACGGCTAAAAGCGTGAGGACGATACTCAGACACATAAATTTGCATCGGGGTCCTCCCTCCTAGACTTTGATGAGGACGCCGAGTATTGTATTCGAAATCCCAGAGCTTCAATTGGTATCGCCTCATTTCGGGGTCGGTGAATCTTATGACATGGAACAATTCTTCGTTGTCGGTGCGATGGCTCCTTTCCACAATGCCGTTTTGCCAAGGACAACCTGGTTCGCATTTGCCATGAATCAACCCCAATTCATCTACCAGTCGCTCAAAGGCGCTTTTCCTCTCTGGGTGAGCGCTAAACCTCATGGTGAACTCGTAGGCGTTGTCGGTCCAGACGAGAAAAAGGGGGGCAAAAGGTCCAGCGCTCGCTTCAGAACCCCCGCCACGGTAGCCGACTTTCGATCTGCATGTATCTCCGTGTATTTAAGTCGAGTGCGTAAATGAATAGCACTGATCTTATATTCAAACCCTGTTCCACCTTGCACCGCGGGCAATTGCTGGATGTCCATTTGAATTCGATGACGCCCCACGGGAATTGCAGTTCTTGGAGCTTTTTCCCTTTTGGGAGGCCGCGTCAGTCCTTCCCGCTGCAAAATTCTCAAGACCGTACCGCGGTTGGCCCAGGGGAAACGCTCTTTCAACTCCTGGGCAATCCGAATTGGGCCATGGCTCTGATGCTCCATCCGGTAGTCGATTACCGCAACACGGTACTCAGGGGTGATAACCGTTTGAGGCGTGAGCGGCGCCGAGTTCTTGTCCAAAGGGCTCTCTCTTTTGGTCCACCGCTGGATGGTAGTGGGATTCACTCCCAACCGTTGAGCCAGATCCCGAATGCTCACTCCCTCTTCATGCAATCTCTTGACTCTTTGACGCTGTTTCAGTGTCAAAGCAGCTTGGGAATGGAGCTTCATGATTTTCCCTCCTCTCCCAAGCATATTAATGTATGCTAATGTCTTTTGTCAATACACTTAACCGCTAAAAATCTAGGCCGGAGCATTGGAGGTTACCACGATGAGTAGAGGGATTTCGGACATTCAAAAAAAGATTTTGGTTCTCTGCCTGAAGCAGGGATTTCTTACGTGTCAAGATATTATACGCCAGGTGTTTGGCGGGCGAAAATACAATGTGGCTCATGCCAGTATGAGCCGGAGTTTAACCAGGCTGTGGGGCCGAGGGTTGGTCCAATACTGGAGGACCCTTAACCTTTACTACACAGCAATTACCTTAACGCCCGAGGGAAAAACGCTGGCCCAGGCCATTTTGGCTGAAGCGGACGAAGAGCAAGTTAACGGTTAGGTGTGTGGGATTGCCGGAAAAAATGGTGTCTTAAATTATTCTTTTAATTCTAATTAATTAATTTTTTATTAAATTCAATATATTAGGTTTTTAAAAATGAATATTTTTGCAATATTTTTATGAAACCTCCGCCGATTATTCATACTTTTTTGCAACATTTTAGACAGTTTTCCGCCCTCTTTGCTGATTTTCACCGAAAAACCCGAACTACCTAATATGAATAATTATATCCATAACATATCCCATAAATTCAACCCATTTTGTCCGCGTCCGTTTTGGTTAAATGGTCTATTTGAGCCATCCCGGCTTCAATAAATTTTCTTAAAAAAATTTTCCGGCCATGAAATTAACCCACTCATATCGCCAAAAGTAAGCCCATTATCTCCCAATAAATTCCCGGCTACTCTGATGGAAGGGAATTAATAAGGATTTTTTGCGTTTTTCAAACCTATGAGAAAGTGCTAAGATGGTTTCATAAGATAGAAAATAGGGCTTTTACCACTCGACAAAGGGGGAAGGCCATGGCCCGGAGAGGAAGGCGACAGGGGGGCGACCCGAATGGCATAAAGGATTTTCGCTTTGAGGAGGCCCGGCGGAAGAACAACCCCCCGGCGGGCATGGCCCCCACCTATGAGGTGCAGGAGCGCCGCACCACCACCTATGCCTATGACCCCCACCTTGACCCCCATTTGGTCTGGGCCGGGAAGGCCGAGCACACCTCCTTCGAGATAGATGTAGTCTCCCTGCATATCCACGAGCGCCTGTCCACCAGGGCTATCCTGGAAGCCGCCCGCAAGCCCGAACCCCAGCTATCACTGTTTGGGGAAACCGAACTCAAGCCCCATGAGCAGATTGAATTCTACCAGCACGAGGTGGGCTGGGCCAACCGCCTGATGCTGGGGGACTCCCTCCTGGTGATGAACTCGCTTTTGGTGAAGGAGGGCCTGGCGGGTAAGGTGCAGATGATTTACGTTGACCCGCCCTACGGCATCAAATACGCCTCCAACTTCCAGGCCCGCATTGACCGCCGGGACGTGAAAGACCAGGACTCTGACCTGACCCATGAACCGGAGCAGATTAAGGCCTACCGGGACACCTGGAAGCTGGGGATTCATTCTTACCTATCTTACTTGAGGGACCGATTGCTTTTATCCCGAGACCTTCTTGCCGAAAGTGGCTCTATATTTGTGCAAATAGGGTTAGAGAATATCCATAGGGTAAGACTATTGCTTGATGAAATATTTGGTTCGGAAAATTTCATAGACCAGATAATATTCCGCACTACAGGAGGGAGAGGGGCGCAATATTTAGACCAAGTTTATAATGGATTATTGTGCTATTCGAGAGATTATTCAAAGTTTAAATACCATCAAATATTTCAACCAATTTCTCAAGAGATACTAAATAACTACGATTGGTTTGAACTAAATGATGGTTCAACCGTTAACTTAAATGATATTGATGCAGAAATTGCAAAAGATTTGAAAGGTAGGAGATATAAACTCGATGACATGACTTCGCAAGGAGAAAGTAGAACAGGTTCTTTTATGATTGAATTTCAAGGAGCATCTTTTACGCCCCGGACAGGGAGACATTGGAGAACGACAGAAGGAGTGGAGAGATTAAAAGAGTCCGAGCGTATCCAGAAAAAGGGAAACAATATCTTTTTCAGGCACTTTGCAGATGATTATCCGGTGTTAGCTATTGATGATGTATGGGAAGACACAGCTATGGGGGGATATCAGAAACGAGAAGAAAAACTTTATGCTGTCCAGACTCCAATTAAGGTAATTGAACGTTGTATTCTTATGACCACAGACCCCGGTGACCTGGTGCTTGACCCTACCTGCGGTTCCGGCACCACCGCCTGGTGCGCCGAGAAGTGGGGGCGGCGCTGGATTACCTGCGACACCAGCCGGGTGGCCCTGGCCATTGCCCGGCAACGCCTGCTCACCGCCAAATACGATTTCTATGAACTGCGAGACCCGGAGCGGGGGCCGGGGGGCGGTTTCCTGTATGAAGAAGCCCCCCACATCACCCTCAAGAACATCGCTCAGAACTTGGAGATTGACGCCATCGCCGCCAAATACCAGCCCCAGGTGGAGGCGGCCTTACATAACCTGAACCAGGCCCTGGGGCAGACCTGGCCGGAGTGGGAAGTCCCCCGTGCATCCCAGGAGGAATGGCCCCAGGAGGGGAAAGAGGCCCATGGGCGCTTCTGGTCTTTGAAGCAGGACAAGCGCCGGGAGATGGACGCCAGCATCCAGAGGCACGCCCCCCAGGAAACCCTTTATGACCGGCCCAAGAAGCGCTCCGGGGTGGTCAGGGTGTCGGGGCCGTTCACCGTGGAAGCGATACCGGCCCCCATGGTGAGCGACCCGGCGGACACCCCCATACCCCAATTCGAGGTGGAGGAGGCCCGGACCCGCATCAGCGACCGGGGCGGGGATTACCTCTCGGATATGCTCAACCTCCTTTCCGGCCAGGGCGGGGTGCTCTTCCCCGGCGGCAAGAAAATGGCCCTGGCCAACTTGCGCCGCCTTCAGGTGGGCCTGCTCCACGGGGAAGGGGAGACGGGCCAGAATGGCAAGACCTTGCGGGTGGCCCTGAGCTTCGGCCCCCAATACGGCCCCCTCACCGCCTTGCAGGTGCAGGAGGCTACGCCGGTGGCCAAGATGAACGGCTATGAGGTGCTGATTTTCGCCGGGTTCACCTTTGACCCGGAAGCCCAGGCCCTGATACAGAGAGCGCCGGTCACCGGGATGCAGGTGCATTTCGCCCACATCGCCCCGGATGTGCTGGTGGGGGACTTGCTCAAGACGAACCGGGCCAGCCAAATCTTCACGGTCTTTGGCCAGCCGGACGTGGGCGTGAACAAGCAAAAAGAGGGCACCTACGCCGTGGAACTCCGGGGGGTGGATATTTATGACCCCCTCACCGGGGAGACGCACCATGCCAGGGGCCGGGATGTGGCCGCCTGGTTCCTGGACGCCGACTATGACGGCAAGACCTTCCGTATCTGCCAAGCCTTCTTCCCCGGCGACCCGGACGCCTGGAATAAATTGCAGCGGGCCTTGAAGGCCCGGATTGACCCGGAAGCCTTTGAGCACATGCGGGGCACCGTCTCCTTCCCCTTCAAGGCCGGGGAGCACCAGCGCCTGGCCGTCAAGGTGATTGATTTCCGTGGCAATGAGGTGGTGAAGGTGTTGCCCCTGGAGGGGGGCCTCTATGCATCAGGATAGGGAGAAAGCTATGAAAAATTTAGAAGAACGCATTAAGGAACTGCCCCCGGAACTGCACCAGGAGGTTATGGATTTTGTGGAGTTCCTCCTTACCAAGCGTGGGCGCAAGCCCGGGAAAAAACTACGCCAGGATTGGGCCGGGGCGCTCAAGGACTACCGGGAGCAATACACCTCCTTGGAACTACAGAAAAAGGGCCTGGAGTGGCGGGGCGACTGAGTTATGTATCTGATAGACACCAATGTATGGCTGGAGCGCCTGTTGGACCAGCAGAGAGCTGAGGAAGTGGGGCGGTTTCTGGACCGGACGCCCCCGGAGTATCTCCTCATTACCGATTTTGCCCTTCACTCTATCGGGGTCATTCTGACCAGGCTCAAGCAGCCGCAAGCCCTGGTAAAGTTTGTCCAGGACCTGTTCCTGGAAGGGGCGGTGGGGCTAGTGCGCCTTGAGCCGGAGGATCTGGTGGGGTTGGTGGGTGTAATGGAGCGGTTCAACCTGGACTTCGACGACGCCTATCAATACCTGGCGGCGGAAAAGCATCGTCTGACCCTGGTGAGCTTCGATAGCGATTTTGACCAGACCGAAATGGGGCGCATGGCGCCCGAGCAAGCAAAATAATTCATGCGATAATGTCATGGCGCTGGCGGTAGACAATCCCATCCTCAACTCTCCCTTTGCAGAGCCTGCCAGGCATTGGGCTTACCAAGAGAACCAACCGGTTTTAATGGAGGGGCGGCGGCAATCTGGGTATTTTCTCCGGCCTCGCACCCGTGGGGCGCAGCGCTCCATGCTGGAAGAAGAATTTGTGCCCCTGGAAACGGTCAATGAGATTCGCAAGCGGGTCAAGGCTTGGCGGGAGAGGGGTTATCCGGGTGTGACCCCTATTACCCGGCAACTGCTAAATCATTGGCGCAACCCGGAGCGGGAGCGGAAGCTGTTTTTCTGCCAGTTGGAAGCCGCCGAAACCTTGATATGGCTGGTGGAGGCCAGCGCCGCCGAGAAGCAGGGCATTGCCATACCCTTGGATGAACCCAATGACCCGGAGAGCCTGGCCAAGGGGTATCGGGGGCTGACCCGCCACGCCATGAAAATGGCCACCGGGAGCGGCAAAACGGTGGTTATGGGCATGGTGATTGCCTGGCAGGTGCTCAATAAAATGGCGGCCCCCCAAGACCGGCGCTTTTCGGACGCCGTGCTCATCGTGTGCCCGAATCTTACCATCCGGGAACGGCTGCAAGTGCTTTTGCCGGAAAAACCGAACAATTACTACGACCGGTTTGAGCTTTTACCGCCGGGCCTCAAGGAGAGGTTGACCCAGGGGCGTTATTTCATTACCAATTGGCACCGCTTCCAACCTCAGGATGATGCCAAGTCAAGGAGCGTGCGGCAACGGGGGCCGGAAAGCGATTCTGCCTTTTGCCGCCGGATACTCAAGGAACTGGGCACCAAGCAGAACATCCTGGTTATCAATGATGAAGCCCACCATGCCTACCGCCCCGGCCAGGCGTTGACCCCGGAGGAGTTGAAGCAGCTTCCCAAAGAGGAGCGGGACAAGCTCCTGGAGGAATTCCGGGAAGCTACGGTTTGGGTGAGCGGCCTTGACCGGGTGCAGGCGGTGCGGGGGATAAATTTTTGCGCCGATTTTTCGGCCACGCCCTTCTATCTCAAGGGTAGCGGCTATGAGGAGGGCTTGCCCTTCCCCTGGGTAATCTCCGATTTCGGCCTGGTGGATGCAATTGAGTCCGGCATTGTCAAGGTGCCCAGGGTGCCCGTGGATGACAATACCGGGGCCTTGATTCCCAAATATTTCCGCCTGTGGGAGCACATCAATCAACAATTGCCAGCTTCCGAGCGGCAAACGGCCCGGCGGCGGGCCAAGCCGGAATCGGTATTGCGGGAGGCGGAAGGGGCCTTGGCGATGCTGGCCGGGGAGTGGAAAAAGACCTTTGAGGAATGGCAGGGGAAGGAGCGGGTGCCCCCGGCCCTGATAGCGGTCTGCGACAATACCGACCTCTCCAAGCTGATGTTTGAGCATATCGCCCGTGGTCATGTGCTTTCGGAATTGGAGAATCTTCCCCATGAGGAGCGGGTGCTGCGGATTGATACCAAACTCCTGAACGAAGCGGAGAGCGCCGCCGAAGGCGAAACCAAGCAGCAGGCGGCTGAACGGTTGCGCCGCATGGTGGACACCGTGGGGAAGGCCACCTGGGAGGGGGAGGGCGAGCCGCCGGGGAAAGACCTGCGCTGCGTGGTTTCGGTGAGCATGTTGTCAGAGGGCTGGGACGCCCCCAATGTAAAGCAGATTCTGGGGTTAAGGGCTTTTTCCTCACAACTCCTGTGTGAGCAGGTGGTGGGGCGGGGACTCCGGCGGATGAATTATGATGATTTTAGCGAGCCGGAGTATGTTGACGTTTACGGGGTGCCCTTTGAAGTCATCCCGGTGAAGAAGAAGCCGGTCACCCGCAAGGATACCGAAAAGATTTCCACGCTCATCCGGGCCTTATCGGAGCGTCAGCACCTGGAAATCACCTTTCCCCGAGTGGAGAGCTATGTCTTTGACGTAAACCAGCGGATTCGGGTGAACCTGGAAGGGGTGCCCTACCTGATGATAGACCCTGCCAGCGAACCTACAGAGGTAGTGGCCAAGCCCGCCGTAGGCTATCGCATTGGCCGCCCTGACCGCTTAGGCCCTGGCCAGGAAGTGCTGCACGACCGGAATCCCTTTCACCGGGAGAGGCGGTTGCAGGCCACAGTCTATGAAATCGCCGCCGACCTGACCCACAGGCTGAAAGACCGGCGGGAGGATTGGAGCGCCCGGCACATCCTTTTCCCCCAGGTGCTCAACATCGTCTGGGATTATCTGGAAAAGCGGGTGATGCTCACCGCCGACACCCCCATTGAGGACATTGCCCTCCTGAAATATAAGCAGCGGATTATTGAGCGGCTGACCGAAGCCATTGAACCCGATACCGATGCAGGGGAGCCGCCGATTTTGCCGGTAATTGAAAAATTCCGCCCGGTAGGCTCTACCGGCCAGGTCTTATTCAGAACCCTACGGCCAACCGTGGGCACCTCGAAAAGCCACATCAGCCATGTGGTCTTGGATGCTCCCAAGTGGGAGCATAGCGCTGCCTTTCAGTTGGAGCGGATAGCCGCCGTCATTTCCTACGCCCGCAATGACCATCTGGATTTCACCATCCCTTATGAGTGGCAGGGCTTGCGCCATGAATACCGCCCGGATTACCTGGTGCAGTTGGGAACCGGGGATGGCCAGGAACTCATGCTCATCCTGGAAATCAAAGGTTTTGAGACAGAGCAAGACCGCCAGAAAGAGGCCGCCGCCCGGCGGTGGGTAGGGGCGGTGAATCATCATGGCGAGTTTGGCAGGTGGGCGTTTCGGGTATGCCGGAATCCTCAGAGCCTCAAGACCATCCTTAGAGAGTTGTGATTCGTGCATCCTTTCCCATGGAGGAGTGACGAAATGGCCCACGAACTTAATATTGAAAATGGCAAGGCTTCCATGATGTATGTGGGACAAAAGCCCTGGCATGGTTTGGGGACCGAGCTCGATAAACCGGCCACCGCAGCAGAGGCAATCAAAGCCGCCCAGCTCGATTGGGAGGTGGTAAAGCAGCCTCTCTTTGCCATTGGCGGCTCCATAGCCCTGTCGGTGCCGGACAAATTCGCTGTGGTGCCCCAGTACAAATGGGGTAAGGCCGATTGTCCGGTGTTCGGCATTGTGGGAGAAGATTATACTCCCCTGCAAAATCGGGAGGCTTTCGCCTTCTTTGATGATATTGTGGGCCAGGGGGAGGCTATTTACCATACCGCCGGTGCCTTGGGCAAGGGAGAGCGAGTTTGGATTCTGGCCAAGTTGCCCGACGACATCCAGGTTGTCGGAGGTGATATTGCTGAAAAATTTTTGCTCTTGAGCAACAGTCATGACGGCGAAAGCAGCGTCCAGGTCAAGTTTACCCCGATTCGCGTGGTCTGCCAGAACACGCTTACTATGGCTTTAAGCCATGGCCCCACTATTCGCGTCGTGCATGGTAGGGATATGCACGAACGCCTGAAGTATGCGGAAAAAGCATTGGGGCTGATAAAAAGCCGGTTTGAAGATATAGAAAAATCCTTCAAGGGCATGGCCACCGTGAAAATGACCAAAGAGAGGGTGGCAGAATATGTCAACCTGGTATTTCCAAACCCGCCTGACCTGGACAATGAAAAAGCTCGGAAGCGAGCGGAACGGGACCGCGCACAGGCATGGCATTTTTTCGAGAAAGGGAGAGGCAACCAGGAGAAAGGGGTCAAAGAGACCCTCTGGGCTGCTTACAATGGTGTAACGGAATATGTCGACCATTATCGGATTAAGTCCGGCGGGGAACGCCGGCTACAATCCATCTGGTTCGGCAATGGCTATCACATCAAGGCACGCGCTTTTAAAATCGCTGAGGACCACATCACGATGTGGCAAAATTGATAAGAAACTGGAAATCATTTCAGGCTCCATGTGCCTTATTCCTTGCATCCCCAAATGAAAGATTGAAAAAATTTCCGTGGGGAATATGTTTATGGTGGGGGGGTAGGAGTCCCGTCTCCGGTTTCCGTTTCCA
>VGSX01000068.1 GCA_016874895.1 Deltaproteobacteria bacterium | reverse complement strand
GGACCGCCAGCAGCGGCGCCGGGAAGTGGACCGGGCCGTGGCCGACTGCTCCCTGGAAGAGGTCAGACATACCCTCATCGCGGTGCTTTCCAAGGGTTTTCGCCAGCGGGTGGGCCTGGCCCAGGCCCTGCTGGGCCGTCCCCCCCTGCTCATTCTGGATGAACCCACTATCGGCCTGGACCCGGCCCAGATCGTGGAGATCAGGGAGCTCATCCGCCAGCTGGCGGGGGAGCACACCATTATCCTGAGCAGCCATATTTTACCCGAAGTCAGCCAGCTCTGCCAGCGGGTCATTATCATCAACCGAGGCCAGATCGTGGCCAGCGACACCCCGGCCAACCTCACCCAGCAACTGGGCCGGGAGGCCCGTCTGCACCTGGTGGTGCACGGACCTGTGGCAGAGGTGCAGGCCGCGCTCCTGGCCGTGCCCGGGGTGAAAAGCCTCCGGGCCCGGGACAACGGGGCCTACAGTCTGGAGGCGGATCTGGCTTTCGAGGTACGCCCGGCCCTGGCCCGTACCATCGTGCAGCGGGGGTGGGACCTCCTGGAGCTCAAGACCCAGGAATTCACCCTGGAAGATGTTTTCATTAACCTGGTAACGGAAGAAGAAGAGATCATTGACAATAACCTCTCACATCCGCAAACCGAAAACTGAAAACCTAAAACTGGATAATGCCATGACCGGCTGTCTTGCTGTGTGGCGCAAGGAACTAACGGTTTACTTCGCCACGCCCATTTTTTATCTCACCGGCTTCTTTTTTCTGCTGCTGGCGGGGTATTTTTTTTATTCCAATATAGCTTATTATACGATTTTGAGCTTTCAGGCCGGCCAGAACCCCTACCTGGAGGGTATGCTCACACCGTTACAGATGGTCTATCGCCCCTTTTTCAGCAACCTGGCGGTGCTTTTTCTCTTTATCGTGCCGTTGTTCACCATGCGCCTGTTTGCCGAAGAGAAGAGGTCGGGGACCATGGAACTGCTGTTTACCTTCCCCCTCTCGGACTGGGGGATTATTTCGGGCAAGTTTCTGGCCGCCCTGGCCCTGTATGCCCTGTTGTTGGCCGTCACCGGGCTCTACAGTGCCGCTTTGGCCGCCATCATCGCGGTGGACTGGAGCGCCATTGTTGTGGGGTATCTGGGGCTGTTGCTTCTGGGCGGGGCCTTTTTGGCCCTGGGGATGTTTAGTTCCTCCCTGACGGAAAATCAGATCATCGCCGCAGTCATTGCCTTCGGTCTGCTGTTACTGTTCTGGGTCATAGGCTGGTACGAGGAACTAGGGCCATCGGGCTACCAGGGTTTTTTCAAGCATATCTCGATGATGGGACATTTCGAGGCTTTTAGCCGGGGGGTCCTGGATACCAGGGATGTTCTCTATTACCTGAGTTTTATATTTTTCTTCCTGTTTCTCACCAAACGGCAGCTTGAATCCCGTCAATGGAGGGGCTAACCATGGCAGCGCAGCCCTCTCCCAGTTCTCGGCAAAGAATCCTCTATGGCTCCGGTTCTGCCGCCGCCATCATCGTGGTTCTGGCTATCCTGGTTTTCCTGGCCTTCCTGGGGGAGCGTTACTTCTGGCGCTGGGACCTGACTGCGGACCGCAGCCAGTCGCTCACTACCATCACCAAAAATATTGTGGCCGGGATCGAAGAGCCTCTAACCATGAAGGCCTTCTTCCCCGAGGGGCAGGCCGACCGACAGACAGGCAAGGAGTTGCTGGACAACTTCCGTTTCCAGAACCGGTTGATCAGCGTGACCATCATGGACCCGGAACGCCAGCCCCTGGAGGCGCAACAGGCCGGTTATCGCCTGCCGGGCAATATTCTGCTGGAATACCAGGGCCGTAGGCAGATGGCCAACAACCCCACGGAAGAGGCCCTCACCGAGGCCATCCGCAAGCTGTTAAACCCCCAGAGCAAGAGAATCTATTTTCTCACCGGCCACGGGGAGCGCAGCGGCAAGGAATCGGACAAGAACAGCTTGTCCCAGGCCCGCCAGGCCCTGAGCAACGAGGGTATGGAGGTCCTGGAACTGAACCTGCTGACCCAGGGCCAGGTTCCCGCCGACGCCACCGCCCTGGTGCTGGCCGGACCGGAAAAACCCCTCTTCCCCCAGGAAATTAAGGCAATCCAGGAATACCTGAGCCGGGGGGGGCGGCTGCTGGTGCTCCTGGTGCCTCACAAGGATGCGGGACTCAAGGATTTTCTGGCGGACTACGGCATCGTTCCCGATGACCGCCTGATCCTGGATGACAACCAGATCAGCCGGGCTTTGGGGGCCAGCCTCACCATGCCCCTGGTCATCCAGTACGGCACCCACCGCATCACCCAGGATTTCAGTAACGTGGTGACCATCTTTCCCCTGGCCCGCCCCCTGCTGCTGGCCAAGGAACTGCCGCCGGGAGTGCAGCTCTTCCCTCTGGCCATCACCACGAAGACGAGTTGGGCCAAGTTCGGCCAGGATTGGCTCCAGTCCGGCAAGGCCGAGTTCGACCCGCAGTTTGATCTCAAGGGGCCCTTCACCCTGGCGGTGCTGGCCGAAAAAAGGCTCGGCGAAGCAAAAAAAGACAGGGAAGAGGAAAGAAAGGACAGGGAAGAGGGAAAAGGAAAGAGGGGAGAGGTAAAAGAATTTAGAGGGAAGGGGGATCAGTCCCTTTCCCCTGATCACTCTTCCCAGCCTCTTGAGGAAAAAACCAAGGTCGCCTATCTGGCCGTGTTCGGCAACACTGATTTTGCTGATAATCGCTACTTCAATCTTTCCGGCAACGGCGACCTGTTCCTCAATACGGTTAATTTCCTGGCCGCCGAGGAAGCCCAGATCACCCTGCGCAGCCAGGAGAAAAAGTCCCAACCGCTGCTGCTCACCGGCTCCCAGGGCTGGGCCTTGCTCCTGGTATGCCTGGTGCTGGTTCCCCTGGCCATTATTATTGCCGGCACCAGCGCTTACCTGAAACGGAGGACCCGGCGATGAGCGGCAAGAAACTGCTGTTCTACGTGCTGGCCCTGGTCCTGGTGGCGGGGGGGTACTTTTTTTCGGAGTATTATCACTCCCGCCAGGAACTTCAGGAGCAGGCCGCCAAAAAGGTGTTTCCGGTAAATACCGAAGCCATCGGCACCATCACCCTGAAAACCGATGAGGGCGAGATCGAGCTCCAGCGGCTATCCGCTCCGGAGAAACCGTCAGATAAGGAGGCAAGTCCAGCTCCAGCCCTGGCCCCATGGCAAATCACCAAACCCATCACCAGCCGGGCGGACGATCTGACCATCACTTCCATGCTGAACGCCCTGGCGGAACTGCAGCTGCAGCGCCGCCTGGAGGCGCCCCCGGCTGACAAGCTCAAGGAATTCGGTCTGGAAAAACCCTTGTTCACGGTGGTCTTTCAGGCTGACGGCCAGACCCGCACGCTCCGCTTCGGGCACCCGGCCCCGGGAGGGAAAAGCGTCTATGCCCAGAAGGATGAGGACCCCGTGGTGTTTCTGCTGAGTACCGCGGACAAGGAAACCCTGAACCGTAACCTCACGGCGCTGCGTCATAAAGGTATCTTTACCCTGACCCCGGAAAAGATCACCGAAATCAGGCTGGCCCGGAATCAGGATCGCCTGACCTTGCGGAAATCCGGCCCTGGTGTCTGGAGCCCCGGCGATCAATCCCAGACCAAACTCCGGGGCGACCGGATCGAGGCCCTGGGGCGGCAGCTTTCCCTGGCCCAGGCTGTCGATTTTGTCGCCGAAAAAGCCGACAACCTGAGGAAGTACGGCCTGGCCCCGACCCCCGGCCTGCGCCTGACCCTGCTCAGCGGTCAGGAAGAGGAAACCCTCCTGGTGGGCGGCAAGCAGGGAGAGCGCTTCTACGCCCAGAAATCGGGGACCAACCCCGTGTTCCTGGTGGATAAAGCGTTGGTGGAGAAACTCCCCGTCTCTTATGGGGACCTGGAAGATCGCCGCCTCTGGGACGGCCAGGACGCCGAGGTCCAGAAGGTGGTCTGGGGGCCTCCGGACAGGCTGATAACCGCGCTGCGGGAGAAAGAGGGCTGGAGCATCCAGGTTCCGGGAAGCCCGGCCCGGCAGGAGCCTGCTTTCAGGGTCAATCTGGCCTTCTGGAAACTCAAAGAGCTGGAATATGGCAAACTGCTGAAACCGGCCGATTTCCGCAACATCCAGCCCAAAACCTCGCTACAGCTTTTCGGCCCGGAGGATAAACTCCTTTTCCGTCTCGAAGAGCTGGCAATCGAAAAAGACCAGGTCCAGGTGAGGTTCCGGCAGGCAGAAAAGGATCTGGTAGGCCTTGTCCCAGGCAAAGGATTTGCCGAGCTGAAAGATAACCTGGATCGCCTGGCCGTTTTTTAGTGGCCAGTGGCCCGGGATCAGTGATCAGTGATCAGGGTTTTTTTACTTTCCACCGGCTACTGGCCTCTCACCACTTGCCTCACCCTAAAGTCGTGGCCCTCGCCCAGGGCGGCTCCCACCGAAGCCAGGCCCAACGGGAAAGGAGGTGCGATCAGCCGGCTTTCATTAGCGGAAATAAACAGGAGCTTCATGGCAACCATCCGGTCAGTGACATAACCGGTATTACACCCTCAATTTCCCCGGCGATATGGCGTCCGCCAGCTCCTGCAGCCGCCCCTCCAGGGCCTTGACTTCATCAAATCCCTGGGTGCGCAGAAAAGCGTAGGCCAGTATAGCCCTGGCCCCGTTAAAACAGAAGGTGATGAAAAATTTATCCTCCGGGAGTTCAGCCAGGCGGTCCGGCAATTCCTGGAGGGGGATGTGAAGGGCGAAAGGAAAGGCCAGATGGGCTTTCTCCTGGGGCGTCCGCACGTCCAGAAAGACAAAATGCGGGTGTTGGAGGAATTTAACCGCCTCCTCCACGGTCATGCTGTGATCCCCGGCCGCCACAAAGGCCAGGTCCATTTCCCGCAACACCTCGGCCAGGGGCATGGTTTCCCGGCCAGAACTCGTCGTGGTCATACTTCCCTCTCTTCTGCATATGTCGCGTCTGTCCCTGACCGTGCAGCCATCTCCCGCCCGCTGGGTTTGGCCCCTAATATCTCCGGGTGAGCCGGCCCGAGAGCTTTCCGAATTGCAGCACCCGGGTCCAGGCGGACAAGGGGGTCAGGGAATCGTCGAATTGGATATGGACCAGGCCGCTTTCGTTCTCAAAGGCCCGGTTGCGGATGGACACCGCAGCCCGGCGGTTGCCCGGCTCCTGCAGGCCTATGCGGATGATGATCTCTTCGGGCTGGGGATAGGGCACCCCGGCAACCGTGATGGTCTCCCCGCCCTTGATTTCTCCCAGGCCGCCGATACGGAAATTATAAAAAGCGCTGATGGGGTCATAAATGGGACCGGTGAGTTCCGTCTGCCACTTCAGGCTGAGGCCGCCGTCCTGGCCTCTTTCCCGGAGTTCCAAACGGCTCTGTGCATAATCAAAGCGGTATTCTTTCAGGTGATATTTCCCTTTGCGCCAGGACTCTTCCGTATAAACCAGGGGCTGCAGCTTGCCCTGGACCAGGCGCATGGTGGTGCGGTAGCAATCCCGGCGGTGAGAGGTAAAAAAGGCGATGACGCCGGTGGTCTCACCCTCAATCTCCCCTTCAAAATGGTCCTCCCCCACCTGACGCAGGGAGATAGTAGCCCGGCCGGCCCCCTTGAACAGGGGGGCGTCCACGGTGTACGATAAAGTTTCCGGCTGCAGGATGACCGGGGGCGCAGCCAGGGCTGAACCCAGGCTCAGGGCAAGGCAAAGAATTACCCCCAACCAGCCGGGAATAAGGCGGGAAAGGCTCATAAACTCAGGATTTCTTGGTGCGCCGGCGCCGCTGCGGTCGGTTCGGCCAGCCCATGCTTTGACCGAAATGGGAATGCCACCAGCCCTCGTAATCGTCCCTGGCCTCCGTGGCCTCTTCCAGGTGGTAGCGGTAGGTCTCCAGAAAGGATAAAATGCGCTGGTAGGCGGCGTTAATTTCCTGCATCCGCTGGTGGCTTTCCGGTCTCTTATCCGGGACCGCGGCATCCGGATGCCAGCGCCGGGCGGCCCGGCGATAGGCCTCATGTATCTCTTTCCGGGTGGCATCCACCCCCAGTTCCAGTACCTCGCGGGCCTTTGCTAAGTCCATAAGCTTGCGTCCGCTATTTTATTATTGATATAGTTTAACTTCCCCGGTGCAGCCGGTCAAGAGACACCTGAAAACCAGGACGGCATTCCAGGGCAGCGCCAGGTTAGAAAAGAATCATTGCTTGTATTTTTATAACATGTTATTTTATAAGAACAATTATATTTTACTAACATTTGCTCATAAAAGCAGCCCTGCAGGGCCATGCCACCTGGGCGGCCGGAAAATGTAGTTTAAGGATGTTTTGGTAGCGTTCCGCGGTAAGCTTTCAGCCGTCAGCTAATGATATAATATCAAATGGTTATCAGAATATTGCCGATAGCTGTTTTATCAATTAGTTGACTTAACCTTTGGTTTTTGCTGAAAGCTGATTGCCGATAGCTGAACGCCCACTTTTTTTCACAGGACGAAATTATGGAAACCATGCAAAGAACCGTAACCATGCCGGCCTCGGAATTGGACCAGACCCTGGACCGCCTCACCGATGAATTGTTGCTCAAACATCCGGACGTCTCCCAGCTGACGCTGGTGGGTATCCGCACCGGCGGGGCTTTTCTGGCCCAGCGGTTGGGCGAGAAAGTCAGGTCTCGGACCTCGGTGGTTGTGCCCGTGGGAATTTTGGACATCACCTTGTACCGGGATGACTGGACCCGGATCAGCCATAAACCCCAGGTGGGCAAGACCGAACTGGATTTTTCCCTGGATGACGTGAACGTGGTGCTGGTGGACGATGTCCTCTTCACCGGCCGGACCGTGCGTGCGGCCCTGGATGCCCTGACGGATTTCGGCCGGCCCCGGCGCATCGAGTTGGCGGTGCTCATCGACCGGGGCGGCCGGGAACTGCCCATCTGCCCGGATTTCGTCGGCAGCACCCTGGAGTTGTCAGGCAATCAAAGGGTTAATGTCTATCTCAGGGAAATGGGCCGCATCGATGAAGTGGTCATTGAATCAACCCCGAAGAACTTAGGGTAAGGAATATGAGTGAAACCGTATTGCCGCGGCCAGCGGTAAAATATCTGGCCAATCTGCCGTCGGCAACCCAGGCTTGGCTGAGCCCGCTTTTGCAGCAGGTGCAACAGGCCCTCTCCTCCGGCAGGGATGAAGGTGAAATTGTGGATATTTTGGCAGCCCAGCCGGTCCCGGAACCGAAAGGTGAGCTGCTGCTGCTGGAGGCCCTGGTCAGGCTGGCTCATCCCCTGCTCCCGGAGATTGTGCATACTCATTTCAGCCGTCCCGAAGACAGAAACCGCCAGAAAGCCTTGAAAAAGGCCTATCATTACCTGAAAGCCCAGGGTGTGGCTATCCCGGCCCATCTCACCGCGCCCACAGAAGAGGCCGTGGTGCGGCCGCTGCCGGGGGAAACTGCCGTCAAAGGTTACATGAGCCGCATCGAAGGTAACGGCAGCCGTATGGTTATACTGCAAATATCCCGGCTCGGCCAGCCTTTTAATCTTTTTATGGCCCTGGTCAACGATGTTGAGGGGATTAAAGATGCCTATGACTTATTGCTTGGCCTCAAAGAAGTAAAAAAATACCTGGAAGAGACCCGGGAGAATATGCCGGGGGAACTGGTGGAGTTCCCTGCGCCTTTCCTTTTCCAGATGATCGAGGACGCCTACCAGCTCAATCCCGATCCGTCGAGCAAAGGCGTGGCAGCCTTCCTGCGGGTCCGGGGTATCCTGAAAAACCGCTTCGGCCAGGAAAAGGCCTCGGATATTCTGGAGTTGCTGCCCGTGTTGGAAGACCGGGAGACATATCTGGAGCAGTCCAAGGAGCTTGTTCTGGAAGAGGATTTTTTTAGCTGGCAATGCCATCCCCATGCACTGCGTCCTTGGCTCGAAAAATTACAGGGAATTAATGACAGCCCCCTGGTGCTGAGCAAGGAGCAAAAAATCGCCCGCATCGCCCAAACTGTGGAAGATGCATGCCACCAGACGTTTACCCCGGAAAAGCGAAAGCTCTTCAGCCGGAGACTGCTGGAGATGGCCTATTATCTGGATCAGACCGAAAGGCCGCACCTGGCCCGGATGGCCCAGGCGGCGGGGGAAGACCTGTTGCGGCTGCGAAGTTCCTTGGAGCCGGAAAATCCTTTTCTCTTCGGCCTGCTGATGGTTCCCCTGAGGATAATGTATGCTCTGGCCGAGGAAGAGATGGAGGAGACACCTGAGACTGAAAAACGGATTATAACGGATTTTTTTTAGCCCAAGGCTCCGTCATGGTTTGCCCGGCAGAGCATAATGTTGAACCAGGAGCAGCGGTAAAGGGATACATGAAGGGTTGCGGAGTGCGCAATGTGCCTGACAGGAGGGCGACATGGTCCATACACTTGAGGTAAAAACCACCAAGTCCACAGAACTCATTGATATCACCGCCGCGATTCAGGAGTTGCTCTCCAAGCACGGCCCCCTGGACGGCGTCTGCTATGTTTACGTGCCGCATACCACCGCGGGGGTGACCATTAATGAGAACGCCGATCCCAGCGTTAAAGGGGATATTCTTCTGGTTTTGAACAAGCTCATCCGGGATGACGAACCCTACCGGCACGGGGAAGGGAATTCTCCGGCGCATATCAAGGCCAGCCTCACCGGGGCCGCGGCCACGGTCCTGGTGGATTCCGGGCGCCTGGTCCTGGGGACCTGGCAGGGCGTCTTTTTCTGCGAATACGACGGCCCCCGGCGGCGTCAGGTAAAGGTCAATTTCCTCAAAGGATGAGCCCATGGGCGGCCAGGCGTATTTTTCCGAGGTGCGGCTGTCAAACAACCTCACCCTGAAGGAGGTGCAAAGCGGGGACAAGAAAATTCCGGATCGACAGATTCTCAAGGAATTCCTGGAATACACCCATATCAAAAAGGGCCTGCTGGAGGCCTATAACGCCGACTATCCCCTCATCGATGCCCGGGAGCTGCTGCCCTCCTTCGAAATTAATTTTGCGGAATATAATTTTTTGCCCTCCTTTAGCATGATTGCCTTTAACCGCCCCCTGGAGTATCAACAGGAGGTCTTTCAATTCGACCTGCTCCATAGCCTGAATGAGGCGGCAGGTGAAAAAAGCGCTCATAAACCCAGGCGTTTCCCCGCCAAAGAAAAGGTGCTGAAAGAGAATGCGGAGAAATTTCTGCCTCACCTTTCCAGAGAACTGCGGGGCGATTTCAAGGCCGAATTCCTTCAGAAAGACATCACCGATCTGGCCTTTTACGAGGACTTATTGAGCTTTCTATTCCATATGGATCGGGCCCATGTTATTGCCCGGGACGCCGGCCAGGAATTCCGTCTGCTGGGCTGTTATGCCTCTTTCCCCTCGGACCTGGACAGCGAACTGAAGAGCTTCGGCCGGCGCATCGGCAAATTTAAGGTAGATGATAACTCCCTGTATGAAAAAAACCGAAGCTTTGTCTACCAATTTTTGATGGAGCTCTATGGCTTTCCCATCTCGGCGGAACGCCGCACCTCCAGCGCCCTTTTTGCCCGAAAGCTAAGTCGCCTGAAAGAGCCCTATCTCATTAAAGTGCTGGGCTCCTCGGATCGGGTCATCACCAGTCTTAACGGCTTTGAGCAGCAACGCTTCCCCGTGGTGGAAAAGACGGCCCTGGTGCAGGTACCTGCCGATATGCAGGATATGCGCCGGCAGTTGTCAGACAAGGGTTTCTATGTAGACCCGGTTCGCCGGGTGGTTATTGTCAGGGTTACTTATCTGCAGCACAAGTATAATCGCCACAATGTCCAGGAAGACCGGGCCTTGTCGGTTCTCAGACAGGAGATCATCCACCCGAGCCACGGGGAGCGGGCCTCTTTCAATCTTATCAAAGACACCAGGAGCTTTCTGGTGACCCTCAACGATATCATCCGGGGGGAGTACGTGGGGGGCATCTCCTACCGGCAGGAGGGGCTGATCACCTGTGGCAAAAGCCACGACGACCGTTTGAAATTTCTCTATGCCTGGTTAAATAAAAATCAACGACGTATAACCGGCTACAGTAAGGAGTTTTTTGAAGATTTTAAAAAAATTATCAATAATTATATTTTAAATCCGGAATACAAAGCTTTTTTCCGCAAATATCCCGACCTGCACCGCGAGGTCCTGGCCAAGATAGCTTATATCCAACAATCCCATCACGTGCAACAACTGGAAAAACTGGCGCTTCGCCGTCCCCCTTTCAACCGCCGGCTGACCCAGGAGAGGTTTCTGGCCCTTTTATTGGAATTCATTGAGGACTATTACGATGAAATCCTGCATTACTATGATGAGTTATTCGACAAATACAACCAGATCATCCTCCTGACCACCACCCAGCCTTTCCTGAAAAGCATCGCCAACGAGGAGAAACCGCCCCAGAATCCCTACCGCCGCACCCTCTGGATGATGCTCAACCGCCTGCAAACCCTCCAGGAAAACCTGCTCCGAGACCGCCGCCGGATTAAAAACGCCGAGGAAGAAGGGTCTTTCACCCGCCTGCTGCTGCGAGAACCCCTGGGCGTCCCCGGCCACCAGGGCTAAAGACGGGAAGAGCGAGGCGTTCCCGCCCACAGGCATTTACTGCAAGGCTCCGGCAAGAAAGGGCAAAGCCCTGGTCTGCAGCCGCTCCCGGAGTCGGTTGCCGTGGTCACCGTCGTATTCTTCGAAGGTGTGGGGGATCCCCAGTTGCTTCAGGGAACTGGATATAAACTGCACCTGGGGGAGCATCCGGTCGGCGGTGCCCATGTCCAGGGCCAGCTTGAGGCGGCTCAGGTTATCTTGATATGATGGGAGCAGGGTGGCGGGGTCGCTTTGCAGCCAGGTCTCCCAGACAGCTTGGTCAAGCACCACCCGGCCATTTTTTTCCCGCAGGGGCAGATCGGCCAGCCAGGGCTCTTTCTTAGGATTAGGGGCAACGGCTGCAGCCACCGCGATGATTACCTGTTCCCGCCATCCTAATGCAGGGAACTGGTCCCGGCGGGTGAGTTTGGCCACGGCCAGCAGATCGGCCCGCTGCAGCTTCAGGAAATGTTCGGTGAAATCCAGGCAGGCAGGGCTCAGGGCATAGACCGCGCCGAAGGTTTCAGGATGCCGCAGGGCCAGCATCAGGGCCCCGTAGCCGCCCATGGAATGCCCGGCCAGGCCCCGGCCCGAGGCCTGGGGGATAGTACGGTAGGCCTCATCGATGTGGCCCACCAGTTCCTGGACGATAAAATCCTCCCAGTTGCCGGTAACCGGGGAGTTGAGGTAAAAACTGCCCCCATAGGCGTTGGAGCCGTCCGGCATTACAATAATCAAGGGTTGGATGACTCCCCGGTTGATGAGGTCGTTAACCATCTCCTGGAGATGAAATTCCGGGGCCGTCCAGAGCTTATTTTTAGCCTTGAAGCCATGCAGTAAATACACCACGGGGAAACGCCGCTGGGGCTCCTGATCGTATCGGGGCGGCAGATAGATGGTCACTGCCCGTTGGCCGGGATCTCCCAGAAGATTGGCCGCCAGGGTCGGGCTGACGACGTTTTCCTCCACCAAACGACCCGCCCCGGCATGGGCCAGGCCTCCCCCCGAGGCAAATAACAGTGCCAGCCAAAAGGCAATCAGACCGGTAATTTTTACTCTTCGCAGGCTCATAGTCATCCTCTTAGTCAAACAGCAGAACCTCCACACGTTCCCCTTGTTCCAACCCCTCGGCGTTCAGGGGTATGCGAACCCAGCCATCAGCCTTGACCATGGTAGAAATGAGGCCGGATTTGCCCAGGACCGGCTCAGCTCTCAGGATGCCGCCGTCCTGCCGCACCCGCACCCGGATAAAATCCTCCCGGCCGGGGGTGGAGGCCACGTTCCGGGACAGGCTGGCAGTAACCGTCCGGCCCCAGGTCGGGGTGGAGTCGGTCTGGCCCAGGAGCCTTCTTAACACCGGCCGCACCAGCACCTCCATGACCACCATGGCAGACACCGGGTGGCCCGGCAGGCCAAACAGGGGTTTGGCCCCGATCCTTGCCAGGATGGTGGGTTTGCCGGGACTGATGGCCACCCCATGCACCAGGATTTCCGCTCCGGGGAAGGATTGGATGGCTGCAATAGTTAAATCCCGGGTTCCCACGGAGCTGCCCCCGGAAAGCAGGATCAGGTCCATGGTCTCAAGGGCCCTCTCCACACTGGCCACCAGTGCTTCCAGGCGGTCGGGGACGATGCCCAGGAGGAGGGGTTCCCCGCCTTGGGCCGCCACCTGGGCCGCCAGGGCATAGGAATTGGCATCCCGCATCTGGCCATGTTGCAGGGGCGCTTCCGGGGGGACAATCTCGTCTCCGGTGGCGATGATGGCTACCCGAGGCTGTCGCCGGACCTGCACCGAGGTCACCCCCAGAGCCGCCAGCAGGCCCACGTCCTGGGGGCGCAGCCTGAGGCCGGCCGGCAGTACGGCGGACCCGGCAGCCACGTCCTCTCCCTGCTGCACCACGTTTTCCAGGGGCGCCACACTGCGGTAAACCTCCAGGGTCTGGTCCGCCAGTTCCTGGGTATACTCCAGCATTACTACGGCATCGGCCCCCGGCGGCAGCATCCCCCCGGTGGCGATGCGCTGGGCCTGTCCCGGGGCCAGAGGGAGCCGGGCCTCTTCGCCCATGCCCACCTCCCCGATGATGGTCAGCCAGGCCGGGTTGCCGGGGCCGGCCCCGAAGGTGTCCTGGGCCCGCACCGCATACCCGTCCATGGTGGACCGGGAAAACTCCGGCACATCCGCCGCAGCAATGACCTCTGCGGCCAGAACCCGGTTCCAGGCCGCAGCCAGGGGAACCGATTCCGTTCCCAGGGGATGAAATTTTTTAACATATCCTAAAACTTCACTGATTTTTTGAAGACGGAAAAAATCCATCGTAACCCCTTTAAGACGCAGCAACAATGCAGCAGACTGTATCTGGCGGCAGAGGCTTGCCAGCCTGTGTGCTATTGAACCGGAAACCGGAAACTGCCCCGCTAGTGCCGCCCCACAAAAAAGGGGCGGAATTCCGTTTCCGGGCGGACCAGGGCGGCTTCGAGGGTAGCCAGGATGGTGTCCTTGTCCTGAGGCCAACGCCCCTGAACATTGACATAATTGGTATAATGATCACTGACAACCTGAGTAGGGACTGTGATTCCCGCCAGGAGGGCGATGGTTTCCCGAATCACTCCGTGGGGTGAAAGCATCAGAAAGCGGCCCTCCAAAACCTCGCGGAGCAGGGGCGTGTTGACTTTGGGAACAAAAGTGCGCAGCCGCAAAAAGTGGGGCCCAATAGCGTTGATGGCGCTGGATGTGGCTGCGGCGTGCTCCCGGGTGCGCTCTTGGCCGCCGAGGCCCAGGATGACGTATTCGCTGAGTTCCAGCCCGGCCTGACGCACCAGGCGGCCGGCAGTAAGTTGCACCTGCCGGGTGCTCCCCTTCCTGATGCGGGCCAGAATCTCATCGTCGCCACTTTCCAGTCCCACGTGAATCCGGCTCAGGCCCGCTTCGGCCAGGAGGCGCAGTTTATCCGGACCTTTTTGCTGGAGGTACTGGGCCGAGCCATAGACCGTCAACCGCTGCGCCTGGGGGAAAAGGCGGCGGCTGTGGCGGCAGATCTCCGCCAGGGCCGGGGTGGGCATGGCGATGGTGTTGCCGGCGGGGAAAAAGATGGTCCGCACCTGCCGGCCATAGACCTGCCGGGCCTCCTCCAGGTCCGCCTTAATCTCGGCAGTGGGCCTGATTTTAAAGGGCGTGCCATCCTTGTAGACCATGCAGAAGGTGCACTTGTTGTGGGGGCAGCCCACCGTGGCCTGGATCAGGAGGCTGTCGGCCTCGCTGGGAGGCCGGTATATGGGGCCTTCGTAACGCATCGGCTGGAGAGAGGTTTTCGGTTTTCGGAA
>VGSX01000067.1 GCA_016874895.1 Deltaproteobacteria bacterium | reverse complement strand
GCCGGGCACCAATCAGGTCGTTCCTTTCGCAGGCTAAAGCCTGCGGCTACCAATGCATCGCCTTAATTATCGCTCAATTGAGGTAAAAGCATCCGGGGCTGTATCGACCCTGAGATCTTAAAGGGAAGCGGAGTTCAGAGGTTATGGATCGTACCTCAGTCAAAGGTGTAGTGGGAGATGCTCCCCCACCGGAATCGTACTGGATCACTGTTTGGAAAAATTGCCAGGGCCTGTTGTTCGGCCGGGAAGGGAAGATATTCTGGCTCTTCGTAGGGATTTTCCTGTTTGCCTATTTTTTGCCTTTGGGGAAACCCAGGGTGCAGGAAGCCGTCCTGGAGTCTTTTCTCATGCTCCAGGCCTACGCCCGCAACCATACCCTCACCTGCGTCATCCCGGCCCTGTTCATTGCCGGGGCCATCATCACCTTTCTCTCCCAGGCCTCGGTGATGCGCTATCTGGGGCCCACGGCCAATAAATTCATGGCCTATTCCGTGGCCTCGGTATCAGGCACCATTCTGGCGGTGTGCTCCTGCTCGGTGCTCCCCATGTTCGCGGGCATCTACACCATGGGCGCCGGCCTGGGACCGGCCACGGCCTTCCTTTACAGCGGCCCCGGCATCAATATCCTGGCCATCTTTCTCACCGCCCGGGTGCTGGGCTTTGACCTGGGACTGGCCCGGGTCATCGGCGCCGTTGGTTTCGCCTTCATCGTGGGCCTGTTCATGGCCTTTGTATTCCGCAAAGAAGAAAAGGAGAAGGTGGAGGCGGTGATGCAGCTGCCGCCGCCCGAGGCGCCCCGGCGGCCCTTCTGGCAGACCTCGGTGTTTTTCTTCAGCCTGGTGGTTTTCCTCATCTTCGCGGCCTGGGTGACTCCCCGGGACGTCACCATTCATCTCCAGGATGGCCAGCAGGTCCAGGCCGTGGTCCTGGAAGAGCGCTCCCATGATTTAATTTTTCAATTGGCCCAGGAATGGGGCGACAAAAAAAAGGATGACCAGCTCATTTTACTCAAGGAGCAGGTGCAGCGTCTGGAGCGGGAGCCGTCCCTGGCCCTGGCGGTGGCCCAGAACAAGTTTTACTTGGCCGGGGCTGTCCTGCTCCTGATCCTGGTCATGCTGTGGCGCTGGTTTAACCGGGAGGAGATTAACGAGTGGCTGCACCACACCTGGGAGTTCACCAAGCTCCTGGCCCCATTGCTTTACGGCGGAGTCCTGGCGGTGGGGTTCGTCAGCGCCTTGATCCCGGCCCAGTACGTCGCTTCATTGGTGGGAGATAACAGCCTCTCCTCGAATTTCATCGCCGCCATCATCGGGGCTTTCTGGTACTTCGCCACCCTCACTGAGGTGCCCATCACCCAGGCCCTGGTGAAGATGGGCATGGCCCCGGGGCCGTCTTTAGCCCTGCTGTTGGCCGGTCCGGCCCTGTCCCTGCCCAACATGATCGTCATCGGCAGGGTTATGGGCTGGAAAAAAACCGGGGTTTTCGTCATTGTTATCGTCATCATCTCCACGTTGGCCGGCCTGTTCTACGGCAACGTGGTGCAATAAAGCGAGCCTGACGGACCCCTGCAGAAATCCGTGGTCCGCCGCACTATCACCCTATGGAGGAATTGCAATGAAGAAAGTTAAGGTATTGGGCCCCGGCTGCCCCAAATGTATCGAACTGACCAACCGGGCCCAGGAGGCCGCCAAAGCCGCCGGCGGCGATGTTGAAGTGGAAAAGGTCACCGATCTCAAAGAGATCATGTCTCACGGCGTCTTCATGACCCCGGCCCTGGTGGTGGACGGCGAGGTTAAGTCCATCGGCAAGGTCCCCAGCGTTGACGAAATTAAAAAGATGATTAGCTAAAAGCCCAAGGAGACCAAACATGGCCGCCCAGGCAAAACCGCCCCAGGTGAGCCCCGGCTGTTCCCACCCGCCCTGCTGCCCCTGTGACCCTCAGACTGCGGAGATCACCGGGGCAGAAGAGGCACTTAGTTTCGCAGATAAATCCGCAAGCCTCTCTCCCACCAGGCTTACCGCCCTGAAGCGCTGGGCCATCTATTTCCTGACCTTCTTTGGCATCTATTCCGCCTCCTCGGTGTGTCCCTTCTGCGGGGCGCCCGGCTGTCCGGTGGGGGCCGGCGGCGCCGCCCTGGTGGGAGGCTTTTTTGCCTCCCTGATGCAGTATGGAAAAAACGTCCGGGAAATTTTTCGCAGATTTTTCTTCCCGGCGCGACCCTAGCCCCATGGAGAAACCCGATGCTGCTTCAAAGGATTAAAAATTACGAGATTTTCCGCCCCAAGATGGACACCATTCGGGAAAGGCTGCACAGCATCGCCACTTTGGAAGAGGACATCTCCCCTGTCTTCCCCTACCTTAATACGGAGTTGGGGGGCTGGGATTACGACCAGAAAAATCAGGTGCTGCTCTTGAAGCTGGCGGCCGGTAAATGGATAACCCTGCACGCCAGGGAAATCGCCATCCGGGGTGCCCGGGATATTGAGGAATCCCATGCTCTCCTGGAGTGGATCAAGAGTCAAATCAACGACATCTATGCCCGCCGGGACCAGATCACCCCCCGCTACACCAGTCAGGCGGCCCTCAAGGTCATCAACATCCTCAAGCTCCTGCCTTTGACCAACTGCAAGGCCTGTGGCTACCCCACCTGTATGGCCTATGCCACCGCACTCCGGGAAGGGGAGATCAGCCTCACCGACTGCCCCCCTCTTTGGGAGGAGCAATACCGGGAAAAACGGCAAAAGCTCCAGGCCTACCTGGAAAGCTGCGGCTGGCGGGCTTTGGATGCGGCCTAGGCATCCAGTTAGAAAAATTCTTAAGTAAGAACTATCTGCCGACGGCTTATGAAAATGCGCCAAAGCCGCGGCATTTATTATAGCCCTATCATACCCCGTCGCCTGTGGTCAACTTCATCGTCCGCGCTGTCATTGATATCTTACAAATACGCCTTTCGCGCCCATTAAAATCAGGGCAACAAGAAAATTGGCATGAAACAATCTGGTTTTTTTACCAGCAATTATGGTTTTGAAGATTGGGGACCGATTTTCACGGATCAGGTGCTCGCCGCGGCCATCATCGACCGCCTGGTGCATCATGCCCATATTTTTGCCATCAAGGGCAATAGGTTTCGTATGCGAGGGCAAGGCAAGCCAGAGGCGGCGGGCCGATGAGGAAGGGCCGGGAACACGATACCAGCCGCCGGCCGGCGGAAGCGGATTTGGCCTGCCGGCACAAAGTGCAGGCGGGGCAGGCCAAATCCGCCCTGCATGGCACCAATAAACTTATCCCGGCCAAGGCTGGCCGCCGTTGCCATATCTTTTTCCACTAACCCAGGGGGGTCAATTTTCGATGCAAAAAGGGGTCAATTTTGGTTGACAATCTTCGCATCAGGGTTTTTGCCAGAGATATTTTCCCTGCCGGACGCAACCGGCCGCGCCCCGGCTTTCCTGTCTCACAGATCGTCGTACGCCGCATCGCCGGCGCCCAGGTCGTCCTCGCCGCCGCCGGCTGCTTCTTCCATCATTTGGTCGATCTCCTCGGCCCCTAAATCTTCACCCGTGGCCGCGGCCATCTCTTTCATAAAACGGGCCAAGCTTTTGGGGTCGTTCTCGTCCAGGCTCCCCAGGCGGCCGGGATCGGCCAGGCGCTCCAAACGCGTCTCTTCGGACAGGCGGACATTGACCCGGGACAGCACCCGACTCAGTTCTCTGCCGCCGCAGCGTTTACAGACCGGCAAGAAAGGCTCCTGTCGGTTCAAAATCAAGAATCCCGAGACGGCCTGGCAGTCATGGCATTGATATTCATAGATGGGCATCGGCAGTGCACCTCGCACTCAGAAGAATTAGTGACTCACCCTGACTCTCATCCGCTCCAGGCGGGCTACCTCTATTTGCGCCTCGGCATAATACCTGTCGCTGGTTACCAGATGAGCGAGGGCCTTGCGGAAATGAAAGAGAGCAGTGGGCAGATCTTTGGCCATGCGGCTGTAGCGGCCCAAATAATAGTGCGCCAGTCCCAGGCGTTGTTTTTCCCCATAGAGGGTGCCGAGACTGTAATAAACCTCGGTGAAGCCGGGATTCATCCGCAGCAGTCTCTCAAAAAGGTCCAGGGCCTGGTCCACCTGGTGCTGGCTCTGATAAATCAGCCCGGTGTAGTAGAGGGAGATTTCATCCCTGGGATCTTTGCGGAGCAATTCTTTAAACAGATTCTGGGCTTCCTGGATCCGGTTCGATTCATATTTAAAGATGGCCAGATCGCGTTTAATCATGGTGTTGTGGGGATCCAGGTCCAAGGCCTGCTGGTAGGCTTCCAGGGCCTTAGGGCGATCTCCCAGGCGTTTATAAACCAGGGCCAGGGTATAACGGTTGGGGACGTTATCGGGTTCCTGGGACAGGCGGATCAGCAACTCCCGTTTCATGCGCTGGGGATTGCCGTAGAGCGCCTCCAGACGCTGCCTGAAATAGGTGAAGGCCGGATTCGGGGAACTTTCCCGCCGGTCCCCCAGCTGATGACTGTCAATGAGGTGAGCCAGATCGATGATGCGGCTTTCCAACTCCGGGTGAGTTTTGAGATAGACCGGGTAATCATCCCCGTCAAACCACCTCTGCCGGTTCATCTTCCGGAAAACCGACATCATATAGTGCGGATCATAACCGGCCCTAGTCATCCATTTGAATCCCAGGGTGTCGGCTTCCCGTTCATCTTCCCGGCTGTAGGCCAGCATGGCGCTCTCAGCCCCGGCCATGGTGCCGGCCAGGATGGGCGCCGCGGCTGCACCCCCCAGGAGCACCGCCGCCAAAAGCCCCACCAGGGTGGCGACGGTCGTGACCTTGGCCTTTTCCATGCGTTTGGCCATGTGCCGCTGGTGAATATGGGTGATCTCGTGAGCCAGGACCCCGGCCAGTTCATCCTCCCGTTCCATGATGCGAATAATCCCGGTGTTGACAAAGATAAAGCCGCCCGGAACGGCAAAGGCGTTATAGGTGGGGTCTTCCAGAATGAAGAAACGGTATTGGAAAGGTTGGGGGCCCACTTGCTGGACCAGCTTTTGGCCCACGGCGTTGATGTAGGCCGTGAGATAAGGGTCCCGCGCCACCGGGTAATATTGTTGCAGGCGCAGGCAGAATTCTTCGCCTAACTCCTTCTCCTTTTCAATGGTGAGCGAACCGAAAAAACCGCAGGCAGAAGGGGGGAAGGCAAGGAGGCCGCACAACACCAGGGTTAAAGGCGTTAGAAGCCTTGTGCGCCGGATTGAGCCAAGCATAAACCGACTCCCAGAAGCAATTAACCGCCGTGACCTTGATTGGCCGAAGCCTCTCGGAAAACGGGAAATTCCCGGGGCGCTTCCAGCCACAGACCCTCAAGATCGTAAAATTCTCTCCAGGGTTGATAAAAAATATGAATAATCACGTCGTTGCAATCAACCAGGACCCAGCGCGCCTCTTGCGGCCCTTCAATGCCCAGAGGCCTGACGCCGTGCTGTTTCAAGGCCTCCTCCAGATGTCCGGCCAGGGCGGCCACCTGGCGATGGGAGGTCCCGGAGCAGATGATAAAATAGTCGGCAAAGGAGGATATGGCCCGGACATCCAGGACCACCAGATCCAAGGCTTTCTTGGCCAGTAAAGTCTGGACGCACAGGTTCACCTTCTCAGCGGCGCTCATAGTCGGTTTTTCGGGAGGCGTAGATTTTCTCCTTTAACGATATAATTTCTCTTTTAATATATAACGTCTGACCTTCTCAG
This sequence comes from Deltaproteobacteria bacterium, assembly GCA_016874895.1. Taxonomy (GTDB): domain Bacteria; phylum Desulfobacterota; class Desulfobaccia; order Desulfobaccales; family Desulfobaccaceae; genus Desulfobacca. The sequence goes on along the minus strand of VGSX01000067.1, from coordinate 8,394 downwards.
GCAAGAGGTATCGGAGTGACAGTCCCTGGCCGGCCAGGCTCCGGATATGGGTGGAGGAGATATCCAACCGGGTGATGGGCCGGAAATAGATGAGATTGCCCGAGGGGTGCCGAAAGACGCCGTCGCCGGCCAGATATTCGCACCGCTCATCCACCTTCCGTCGCATGATGGCCTCCAGCTCTTGGGATTCATAACCGGGCCGGTCCAAGACAAAAAAATGGCACAGGGTAAAGAGCTCCCGATACTCCCGCCAGGTATCGATTTCCAGCATGGCGTCCAGGCCCAGGATGAAGAAGATCTGGGCCGCAGCCCCGTATTCCCGGCGAAAAAGCCGAAGGGTCTCAATGGAATAGGATCTGTCCGGGCGCTGGTTTTCGATGTCGGAGACTTCAAAGAGGGGATGATCGGCCACCGCCAGACGGGTCATGGCCAGCCTGGCGGCAAAGGGGGTGACGGCCTCCAGGTGTTTGTGGGGCGGTCGGGCCGCGGGGATGAACAGCAGACGCTGCAACTGCAGAATTTCCGCCACTTCCTCCGCAGCCCTGAGATGGCCGTAATGAATGGGGTTGAATGTCCCCCCAAAAAGTCCTAAACGCACGGCGGGGCGCTATTGCCGGATCTGCCCGGATCCGTACACGATGAATTTGGTGGTGGTCAGCTCCTCCAGGCTCATGGGCCCGAAGGCGTGCAATTTGGAGGTGTTGATGCCGATCTCGGCCCCCAACCCCAGTTCGCCGCCGTCATTGAAGCGGGTGGAGGCGTTCACCAGGACCACCGAAGAATCCACCGCGTTTAAAAACCTTTGGGCCCTGGTATAGTTTTCCGTAATGATGGCCTCGGTGTGATAGGAGCCGTAGCGGGCAATGTGAGCCAGGGCCGCCTCGAGATCGGGCACGATTTTTACCGCCAGGATGAGGTCCAGGAATTCATAGCCCCAATCCGAGTCACTGGCCGGTTTGACCTGGGGGTCCAGCTCACAGGTCCGGGGGCAGCCCCGCAGCTCAACCTTGGCCTCCCGGAAGCGGGCGAACATCCGGGGAATAAAGCGGGGGGCCACATCTTCATGAATCAGGAGCGTCTCCATGGCGTTGCAGACTCCCGGCCGCTGCACCTTGGCGTTGAAACAGACGGTTTCGGCCATGTCCAGGTCCGCCTGGGCATCCACCAGGATGTGACAGACACCCTTGTAATGCTTGAGCACCGGGATGCGGGAGTTCTCTGCCACGAAGCGGATAAGCCCTTCACCCCCCCGGGGAATGACGATATCGATGAGTTCGTCCAGTTTTAAGAGCTCCACCACGGCCTCCCGTTCGGTGGTGGGGATCACCTGCACTGCGGCTGGCGGCGCCCCGGCGGCATCTAAGGCATCGGCCATGATGCGGCTGAGCACCAGATTGGAGTGGATGGCTTCCTTGCCGCCTTTGAGGATAACGGCGTTGCCGCTCTTGAAACAGAGGGCGGCCGCGTCCACCGTGACGTTGGGCCGGGATTCGTAGATAAAACCGATGACCCCGAGAGGAATACGCTGGCGCCCCACCAGGAGGCCGTTGGGACGCCGCCACATGGAGGTCACGGCGCCCACCGGGTCCGGCAGCAGGATGACCTCCTGCAGCCCCTGGATCATGGACGTGATGACTTTGTCGGACAGGGTGAGGCGGTCGATGAAGGCCGCCGGGTGTCCCTGCTGCTGCGCCAGGGCGATATCTTTGTGATTTTCGGCCTGGATGACGGCCTGCTGCTCCCGCAGACCTTCGGCAATGGCGGCTAATACCTGGTTTTTCACTGGGGTGGGCAAGACCGCCAACTGGCGGGCGGCGGCCTTGGCATCCTGGGCCATTGAGTGAATCTGGGCGGCTAGTGTCATAGGATCAACCCTCTCCTTGAGTAAGCGTTCGGCTTTCCGAAAAAATCACCATATTATCCCGATGCACCACTTCGTCGTAGCCTTTATATCCCAGGGAATCCTGGATGTTGCAGGTTTTAAGGCCCTTGATGCAGGCCAGGTCCTGGGAGGAATAATTGCTGAGACCGATGCCGATGATCTCCCCGGCGGTATCCACCAGACGCACCGCCGCCCCGGCGCTGAAGCGGCCGTTTATCCCCACAATCCCCGCCGGCAGGAGACTTTTGCCCTTGTAACGCAGGACCTGCCGGGCCCCGTCGTCCACCACGATGTCCCCTGCGGGGTTGGTGGTGTAGGCCAGCCAGTACTGGCGGCTGCGCAGTTTGGTGACGTTGGACAGGAACAAGGTGCCATCTTCGGCCCCGGCAAAAAGCTGCTCGATGATGTTCGGTTTCAGGCCGTGGGCGATAATGGTGGGGATGCCGACGCTGGCGGCCTTTTTGGCGGCCTGAATCTTGCTGAACATCCCTCCGGAACCGATGACGCCGGGCTGGCGGCTGGCCGCCCGTTCCAGGCGGACGTCGATGTGTTCCACCAGGGGGATGAGCCGGGCTTCGGGGTGCTGGCGCGGGTCTTGATCGTATAATCCGTCGATATCCGTTAGTATAATGAGCAGGTCGGCCTGGACCAGGCTGCTGATGAGGGCTGACAGGTTGTCGTTGTCCCCGAACTGGATCTCTTCCACCACCACCGTGTCATTCTCGTTGATGATGGGGATTATTTTCCAGTTGAGCAGGGTGAACAGGGTATTGCGGGCGTTTAAATAGCGCCGGCGGTTGGCCAGATCATTCCGGGTCAGGAGGATCTGGGCAACCTTCAGACCGTGCCGGTCAAAGGCCTGCTCGTACTGCTGCATCATGGTGCTCTGACCGATGGCGGCCACCGCCTGCTTCTGGGGAATGGCCCGGGGCTTGGCCGGCAGACCGATTTTCTTAAAGCCGGCGGCAATGGCCCCGGAAGAAACCAGGACCACTTCCCGGCCGCTTCGGGCCAAGGCGGCCAGATTATCCGTCAGTTCTTTGATGAAGCCGAGATTGAGGCCGTTGGCCGTGGTCATGATGGCGCTGCCCACCTTAATGACCACCCGCCTTGCTCTGGCCATAATATGCTGCTGCTGGCGGCTTCTGTCAGTGGGCTGCATGTTCCTGGGCTTCCAGCGTTGACCACAACAGTTGTTTGAGCCGGTCCACGCCCTCCCCCGAATGGGCCGAAAGGGCCTGGCAGGGCCAGCCCCGCCGGGTGAAGGCGGCCAGCAGGCGGGAAAGGGGATGATCCCCCGGCAACAGGTCGATTTTATTGAGGGCCACCAGGTGTTGCCGGCGGAGTAAATCCGGGTCAAAAGAGGTGAGTTCCGCCAAGACGAGGTCCACCGCCTCATAGGGCCGCTGGGGGTCGATCTGGGAGGCGTCCACCACGTGCAGCAACAGCCGGGTGCGTTTCAGATGCCGCAGGAACCTCAGCCCCAGGCCTTTGCCGGTGTGAGCGCCGTCAATCAGTCCGGGGATGTCGGCCAGGATGACGGGTTCATGTTCGGCGTGCTGCAGGACCCCGAGATTGGGCTCCAGGGTGGAAAACGGGAAAGGGGAGCCGGTGGCCTTGGAAGCCGTTAACCGGGCCAGGAGAGTGGTTTTCCCAGCGTTGGGCAGGCCGATGAGGCCCACATCGGCCAAGAGCTGCAGTTCCAACCACAGCTGCCGCTCCTCACCGGGTTCACCGGGTTGGGCAAAGCGGGGAGAGCGCAGCCGGGAAGAGCCGAAATGGGCATTGCCTTTCCCCCCCCGGCCGCCGGAGGCCACCAGCAGGGGAACTTGGGGGTCCAGCAGATCTGCCAAAACCTGGCCGCTGGCGAGATCTGCCACCACGGTTCCCACCGGTACGGTGATGGTTACATCCGGGCCCTGGGCACCGGTTTGAAGCCGGCTGCGCCCGGGCTGACCATTCTGAGCCCGAAAGATATGCTGGTGACGAAAGGATGCCAGGGTCTGTACCGTGGGGGAGGCCACCAGGAAGACGTCGCCCCCCTTGCCGCCGTCGCCGCCGTCCGCGGCACCCCGGGGTTTGAAACGCAATCGCTCGAAACTGATGCACCCGGAGCCACCCTTGCCCGCCTTAACCATGATTTCGGCTTCATCGGCAAAGCGCCGACGCGGCAATGGACTGTCTCCTAAACCTGGGGATAGACACTCACCCGCTTGCGGTCCCGGCCGAAGGCTTCGTAGGTGACCACGCCGTCGACCTTGGAGAACAGGGTGTAATCCCTGCCCATGCCGACGTTTTCCCCGGGATGAATGCGGGTGCCCAGTTGTCTGACCAAAATATTGCCGGCCTTGACCACCTGGCCGCTGAAGCGTTTGACGCCCCGGCGTTGACCATGGCTGTCCCGGCCGTTGCGGGAGCTCCCGCCGGCTTTTTTATGCGCCAAGAGAATCACCTCCAGACTTTATCTCACATAATTGCACTATAATCCCTCAGCTCAGACATCCGAGGCAGGGACTAGGATTATTATAATTGAATTTCCTTGATGTGCAAAGCGGTATAGGGCTGCCGGTGGCCACGCAGACGGCGGTAATTCTTCCGACGTTTCTTCTTGAAGACCAATATCTTTTTAGCCTTTCCCTGGCGGAGAATCTGCCCGGTGACCGAGGCGCCGTCGATGACCGGCTGTCCCACCTGAAATTCTCCCCCCGCCGCCACCAGCAGGACATCGTTCAGGGCCACGTCGTCGCCAACCTCGCCGGGTAAACGCTCCACCCGGAGAACATCGCCGAGTCCCACCCGGTACTGCTTGCCGCCGGTTCGAATGATTGCGTACACGATTCCCTCCTTAACTATAAAAAATAAGTATAAAAAATTATGTGCATAACTGTCAAGCAAATTGTGCAGCCCATACGTCTCACCCCAAAAAGGCGGGGCTGACACAGGGAGGTCCCCCGGCTCCCGGCATGCGGCTTGGGTGCAAAAATAATGAGTATTTATTAAATCTTATCGATATCAGGACAATTTTTGCTTGACAGTTATTGTGAAATGGGATACAAATGCGCTCACCTAGAAAACCACAACCAAGCACGCTGGTTGGAGGACCAAAAATAGTTAGCCGAATCTCCCTTCCCGGGGAGAGCGGGGGACCCACACCACGGGTGAATCTGTCGCCTCCGGGCGCCAGAGGGGCATGCTTTAGCCCTAACCCACCAGCTAACCACGCAGGCATTAAAGCAAGCTATTGAGGCGATCCACCGCGGGATCCGCACTTTTCTCATCCCGGCAACTTCCTTCTTAACCAGCACCCGCTTCAATCCTTACCCGGGAGGACTATTCCCTGGATAAGGAGGGGATAATTATTCCCTAAAAAAAACGGATTGTGGTTTAAAAGGAGGCAAACCATGAAAAAGACTATAATATTTTCTTTTTTAGTAGTTTGTTTGATGGTTATTGGGGCCCCCCGACCCACGATTCCTCTGACCATGGCTGTCGTCAAAGTGACCGCCTATTGCCATCCCGGGCGGACTGCTTCCGGGATCAGGGTGCAAGATGGCATTGTGGCTCTCAGCCGCGACCTCGAGCGTCAGTTGGCCGTGCAATTCGGCGACCAGATCAATTTGGAGGGGCTGGGAACGTATTCTTTTCAGGACCGCATGGCCAGCTACAAGAGGATGCAGGCGGATATCTGGATGCCCGGCCGCTCCCAGGCCCTGCGTTTCGGGGTCAAACGCAATATCCTGTTGGTCAAGCTGGTTTAGAGCTTACCCATCCGCGTGATCTTTCTCCGACAGGCGGCTTGGGCTGTGGCAGGCAGGCTTATTTGAGGCGCTCCACGTAAGTGCCGGTGCGGGTGTCCACCTTGAGGCGGTCCCCCACCTCGATAAAGAGAGGTACCTGGATCACTGCGCCGGTTTCCAGCGTGGCGGGTTTAGAACCGCCGCTGGCCGTGTCGCCTTTAAAACCCGGCTCCGTGTGCGTCACCTCCAGTTCCACAAAGGTGGGCAACTCGACGGTGATGGGTCGATCTTTATAATAGATAACTTTTAAATTCAGGTTGTCCTGGAGGAAATCCTTGCCGTCGCCCAGTTGTTCGGCGGTAAGATAGATCTGCTCGAAGGACTCGTTATCCATGAAACAATAACGGTCTTCTTCGGCATATAAGTACTGCATGTCCTTTTCCTGCAAATCAGGCCGGTCTACTTTCTCGCCGGACCGGAAGGTTTGATCTATCACCCGGCCGGTGATGAGGTTTTTCATCTTGGTGCGGACGAAAGCCCCGCCTTTGCCGGGCTTGACATGCTGAAAATCAGTAATAATATAGGGTGTCCCTTCCCATTCAATCTTTAAGCCCTTGCGAAATTCAGCCGTGGAATACATGGCGCCTCATTATCTCAGCCGTTCAAAAAAGTTCAAGGTTCAACAGCGGCATATTATTGGAAGTGCTGTGCATGCCATTTCCGTCTAGCTCTCAAGTAAGCGTTCAGCGGTCAGCTTACAGCCATCAGCTAATGCTTTAAATTCACATAGTTATTCCAAGGTGGCGGATCACTGGTTTTTCGCTTAGTTTCCCTAACCCATTGTTTTTGCTGAAAGCTGATTGCTGATAGCTGAACGCCTACGTTCTCAATTCACTCCCGCTTGTTAGCGCGTCCGGTTTTTTTGGGCTTGGCCGCCGGCGTGGGCGGGGGCCCCAAGGCCGGGGCCTGGGTAAATCTGGGGCCGGAACCCACTTCCGGCACCAGTTGATAAATTATCTCATTACGCTTAATGTAATTCAATTCCTGTCTGATGGTATCCTGGATAAAATCCTGGTCATTCTGCAGCCGCTCGATGATATTTACGAGACGCTCGTTTTCGTCTCTGAGGGCGAGATTCGCCTGCAGAAGTTGTTCTAGTTCCTGGCGGAGCTGGTAGAGATGATAGAGGCCCTTATCTCCGAAGAACAGGAAGGAGCCGATGGCCAGGCTGACCAGCAGCATGGCCAGCCAGAAGAGTTTGCCGCCCGGGGCTTTATTAAGGGCAAACAGGCCTGACCAGGGTTTTTTGGCCTTCTTGGCTTCTTTCTCGGCTTTTTTGGCAGGTGGTAAGGCCATGCTGTCCGCCTCGTTTTCAGTATACCTTTATAATGGCAGAAAAAAGCGGTGCAGGTCAATCAAAATCTGCTTTTGTGTTCGAAAAAAGAAGTATAAATTAAACGGGTTGCAGGCTTGCCCGAATGTGATCTTCATTCTCCTCAGTTTAGTTCGGTTACGTGTGGGAATAACTTTAATCCGGTCGGGCAGTTCTGGCCGCTCATCCCTGGAGAGTCTGACAGGCCGTCGGGTCGGGAGGGACCCATTGTTATGGGAATAGTTACGGGGCCAGGCCGGGAGCAGATACGGCTGCAGGTGCTGGTCTTCGCCCTGGTGGCTGCGGCCTTTACCAATGTTTATATTACCCAGCCGGTATTGCCGGTGTTGCAGCAGGAATTCGGGGTAAGCGCCTCCCAGGCTTCGCTTACCATGTCCGCGGTCATTTTTGGCATGGCCCTGGCAAACCTGCCCTTTGGCGCCCTCGCCGATATTTTTTCGGTGCGTCGGCTGATCCTTATCGGCGGCCTGGTGGTGGCCGGGAGCGGCCTGGTGTGCGCCGCCACCCATGATCTGGGGCGGCTGGTGGGGGCCCGCTGGCTCCAGGGACTGTTCATCCCGGCCTTAACCACCTGTCTGGCCGCCTACTTGGCGGTTAACCTGCCCCCGGAACGCCTCAATGTGGTCATGGGTTCGTATGTCTCCGCCACCGTGGCCGGCGGGTTGGGCGGGCGCTTATTAGGCGGGTGGATCCATCCTCCCCTGCACTGGCGTTACGCCTTTGTGACTGCGTCCCTGGCACTGCTGGCGGCAAGCCTGGCTGCGGTGGCGTGGCTGCCGCCCGGCCGGCGTCCCCGGCGGGAGGCGGGGGGGCCAACGAGATTTATCGATTTTCTCAGCAGTATGGAGACAGTCCGCCTTTTACTGGTCCCCTTCGGGGCATTTTTTGTCTTTTCCTCCTCGTTTAATTATCTCCCTTTTTACCTGGCCGGACCGCCATTTCGCGCCTCCACCCAGGTCATTACCCTCTTTTATCTGACATATCTGGTGGGGGTGGTCATCGGCCCGCTGGCCGGGAGACTGAGCAACCGCATCGGCAACGGTGGGGCCATGGCAGGGGGAGCGGTGGTCTTCAGCCTGGCCCTGACGGTCACCTTGTTGCCCTCCATGCTGTTTATAGTCTTGGCTCTGCTGGGGATCTGCGCCGGTTTTTTCACTATCCACGCGGCCGCCGCAGGAGCCCTGAATCGGCGGCTGACCGGGGGGCGGGGCAAGGCCAATTCCCTCTATGTCCTGTTTTACTATCTGGGGGGCTCTTTGGGGATTACCCTCAGCGGCTATGCCTACGGCCTGCTGGGCTGGCCCGGCGTGGTGGGTTTGGGCCTCGTTATGCTGTTATTGCCCGGGGGCATCGGCTGGTGGGAGATGCGGCAGGACGCTCCC
>VGSX01000066.1 GCA_016874895.1 Deltaproteobacteria bacterium | reverse complement strand
CCATGATTCCTCTCCTTTATGGTTTTTTTTTTTCGGGCAGGGCGCCTCACCCGGCGGCATTGATCTTTCCTAGAACACCGCGGCCGGAAGAGAATGCCTGATGCCCTCCCCGCCGGGCCCTCCTTCCCGGGGACTAATGGACGCAATGAGACAGCCCTTCCGGCAGCGGTGAATTATGTTCCCTCCGGGTGGCCTGGAGGCGCTCCGGAAGTAACCAATGATAATGCAAAAACATTGCCAGTTCTGAATATTTCTAATTGATTGATTATATGAATATATTTATGATGATGACCGCGAGGGCCAGCCAAAACCGGGGCCAGAATCTCGTTAGTGTTCAAAGGGGCCGGATATTCTCACAAACTTCTCTCAAATTGACAACTCAGGGTTTTAAGAGCAGCGGGCATGGCTCCAAAGGAACAACTCGGGCAGGAATATCAAGGGAAATGGTGGTTAGGGGCAAGTTCAAAAATTAATAAACCGTCAATCAGTGGTTCGGGGCAAAGGGCGGAGTCTTTCCGCCCTTTCCTTAGCATCCGAGGTGGGGATAAAGGGGGTAGACCTATTCACCACCTTCCCCTCTCAGAAAACTAAATTGTTACGGAGGGAGTAGGCTTGTGCTATAACATGACTAAAGCGACGTTTATTTCCGTTTAACCGTATATGTCATCTCCAGATTTTTATTCGTGGCGGTTTTGCTCACCTCCACCGGCAGTTGCACCACACCCTCGTTGAGGAAACACAGGCCTATTTTATCGTCGCAATAATTCAGGCGAAAGTGCGCCTGCAGGGTGGTTTTGCCCTCCTTGGCCGGGACCGTCAGGCAAAGGGGCAGGTTGGCCGCCGGCAGGTTCTGGGCATATTTCTCCTCCAGAGCCAGGACCTCTTTATTACCCGTGGTTAACCCGACCGTGGAAGGAGCCTCCGGATTCAGTTTATGTCCGGCTGGCAATACCAAGTTTACGGTGAGATTAACCTCGCCGGGAGCCACGGTCTGAGTGGGTAAGGTGATGGTATCGGCCCCAATGGCCGGCGAGACGGCGCCGCTCAAGAGCATCCCGAGACAGAGCACGAGCAGGACACCGAGAATCTTGGGGGATATATTATTGTAACCCGATCTTATCATCATAACCTCTCTCCAGGGGAATTTTTTCCGGCAATTTGTTGATATTGCCAAAATCTGTTTTAACCTGATAATGATAGGTAACTTTATTACTCCCGGACTTTTCTGTCAAGCGAGCTGTAGGGCGGGAAAGCGGCGCGCATCCCGCCTTTAGCACTGAAATTATCAATCCGCTCCAGGAGATTTAATAATTACACCTTATCTAAACCGAGGCACCCTGTGACTTCCCAAGAACCGCCCCTTAATCTGGAATCGCTGCGCCTGGAGCGCGGCGAGAGCGAGCTGCGCTATCTCCGCGCCCGCCGGCGCCGCCGACTCGGCCTGGCTCTAATCGTGCCCCTCGTCCTCGGGGTGGCCCTGTGGTGGCTTTTTACCGGGTCGCTGTGGGGTCCCCAGGTCCAGGTGGCCCCGGTGGTGAAAATGTATCCGGCCCAGGCTGTGACCCTGCTCAATGCCAGCGGTTATGTGGTGGCCCAACGCAAGGCCTCGGTCTCCTCCAAGAGCACCGGCCGCCTCAATTATTTAGGGGTAGAGGAAGGCAGCCGGGTAAAAAAAGGGGAAATCATCGGCCGCCTGGAAAATGAGGACTTGATGGCCGTGCGGGATCGAGCTGCGGCCAACCTTAAGGCGGCCCAAGCTTCTCTGGGCCAGTACGAGGCCGAACTGACGGACGCCCGGCTCAATTTTCAGCGTCAGAAACGGCTCGTGGCCCAGGACCTGGTGGCCCGCCAGGATTTCGACAGCGCCGAAGCCCGCTACCGCATTGCCCAGGCTGCGGTGGCTAACCAGCAGGCCGGCATCAGGTCTGCCGCCGCGGCCCTGGACGAAGCCCAGACCGCGGTGGAATACTCCCTGATTCGCGCCCCCTTCGACGGCGTGGTCCTCACCAAGAACGCCGAGGTAGGGGAAGTGGTGGCGCCCTTCGGGGCCGCGGCCAATGCCCGGGCCGCGGTGGCCACCATGGCGGATATGTCCTCCCTCATGGTGGAGGCCGATGTGGCCGAATCCAACATTAATCTGGTGAGCCTGGGACAGCCCTGCGAGGTGATTCTGGATGCCCTGCCCGGAGTGCGTTTTCCGGGCCGGGTCCATATGATCGTGCCCACCGCGGACCGCACCAAGGCCACCATCATGGTTAAGGTCGCCTTCGACACCCTGGACCCCCGCATTCTGCCGGAAATGAGCGCCCGGGTGGCCTTCCTGTCCCGGCCCCTGGGACCCGACGAGTCCCAGCCCCGGCTGGCCGTCTCCCCCAGAGCCTTGTTTCATAAAAATGGCCAGACCATGGCCTTTGTTCTCATAGACAACCGGGTGCAGGCCGTGCCGGTGACCGCGGGGCCGGCCTTAGGGGACCTGGTGGAGGTCCTGGGCGGTCTTAAGGAGGGCGATAGGGTCGTATTGCAACCCCCTGCCGGACTTAAGGACAGGGACCGGGTCCAGGTAAGAGAACTTTAAGATGGCGCCTGAGTCCACGCCGCCGATCCTGGTGGAAATCAACAACCTGACCAAATCCTATCGCCGGGGGGTTCAGATTATTAAGGTCCTGGAAAATGTCTGCCTGAATATCCCCGAGGGGGAGTTTTTGGCCCTCATGGGACCCTCGGGCTCCGGGAAAACCACCCTGCTCAACCTCATCGCCGGCATCGATCAGCCCGACTCGGGCCTCCTGCGCATCGCCGGAGTGGATATCTCCCTGCTGAGCGAGTCGGAGCTGGCCGTCTGGCGCCACCGCAATGTGGGCTTTATCTTTCAATTCTATAATCTCGTGCCGGTGCTCACCGCCCTGGAAAACGTGGAACTGCCCCTGCTGTTGTCCGAACTGCCCCGGGTCCGGCGCCGCCAGCAGGCTGAACTGGCCCTGAAACTGGTGGGCATCTACGACCGCAAGGACCACTACCCCCGCCAGCTTTCCGGCGGCCAGCAGCAGCGGGTGGCCATTGCCCGGGCCATCGTTTCCGACCCGGTAATTATCGCTGCGGACGAACCCACCGGCGATCTGGACAAGGTCTCGGCCGGGGAAGTCCTCCAGCTCATGACCCGGCTCAACCAGGAACTGGGCAAAACCATCATCATGGTCACCCATGACCCCCGGGCCGCGGAGCGGGCCAGCCGCCTGCAACACCTGGATAAAGGGGTGCTCAATGCCTGCACGGTGTGACGGATGTTCAAACTGATCCTGCGTAACACCCTGCGCCACCGCCTGCGCACCACCCTCACCATCCTGGGCATGGCCATCGCCATCCTCTCCTTCGGACTGCTCCGCACCGTGGTGGACGCCTGGTATGCCGGGGTGGAGGGGGCCGCGGCCGACCGGCTGGTCACCCGCAACGCCATCTCCCTGATCTTCCGCCTGCCCCTGGCCTATCTCAATAAAATCCAGACCATCGACGGCATCAAAAAGGTGACCTACGGCTTCTGGTTCGGCGGAGTCTATATCGACGAAAAGAACTTTTTCCCCCAGTTCGCCGTGGAGCTGCCCACCTATCTGGATATTTACTCCGAGTTTGTGGTGGACCCGGAGCAGCGGCAGGTGCTGGTAAAGGAGCGCAACGCCTGCGTAGCCGGGCGCAAACTGGCCCAGCGCTTCGGCTGGAAACTCGGGGATATCATTACCCTGAAAGGCACCATTTTCCCCGGCGACTGGGAGCTGGTGCTCCGGGCCATCTACGACGGGGTGGAGGAGACCACGGACGAGACCCGTTTTTTCTTTCACTGGGATTATGTCAATGAAACCATGAAAAAGAACTTCCCCACGGTGGCCAACCAGGTGGGGTGGTTCATTTCCCAGGTGGAGGATATCGAGCGGGCCCCGCTTATTGCGGCCCAGATCGACGCCACTTTTGCCAATTCCCTGGCCGAAACCCTGACGGAAAGCGAGAAGGCCTTTCAGATGGGCTTTGTCTCCATGACCAAGGCCATCATCATGGCCATCCAGGTGGTGTCCTACGTGGTCATCGCCATTATCCTCATCGTCCTGGCCAACACCATGGCCATGACCGCCCGGGAACGCCAGGAGGAGCACGCGGTGCTCAAGACCCTGGGATTTCAGGGGCGCCACCTGGTGACCCTCATTGCCGGAGAGTCCGTGGCCATCGCCTTCTTGGGCGGCCTGGCCGGGATCATCGCCATTTTCCCGGCGGCCCATTTTTTCCGCACCGCGTTGGGCAACTATTTCCGCATATTCAACGTCTCGGACGAAACCCTGGCAATTTGCCTGCTCATTGCCCTGGTGGTGGGCGTCGTGGCCGCCATTTTCCCGGCCTGGCGGGCCGCCCGGGTCCCCATCGCCGAGGGCCTGCGAAGAATCGGGTAAAAGCGTGAAGATTCCTCTCTCCTACAGCTACCGCAACCTGGTGACCCGCCGCCTCACCACCGTCCTCACTGCGGGGGGCATGGGCCTGGTGGTCTTTGTCTTTGCCGCGGTCCTGATGCTGGCCGAGGGCTTGCGCCAGACCCTGGTGGCCACCGGTTCCTATGACAACGCCGTGGTGCTTAGGGCCTCGGCAGAGTCCGAAGTGCAGAGCATTATTGAGCGGGACAAGGCGGCCATCATCGCCTCCCAGCCGGAAATCGCCCTGAATAAGGAGGGACGGCCCCTGGTGGCCCAGGAACTCATCGTGCTTTTCAACCTGCGCAAGCGGGGTACCAACATGCCCTCCAACGTCACCATCCGGGGGGTGTCCCCCATCTCCCTGGAACTGCGGCCGGAGGTCAGGTTGGCCGCCGGCCGCATGTTCCGGCCCGGATCCACCGAAGTGGTCACCGGCAAGGACACCGCCGGGCGCTTTGTGGGGGCCGGCCTGGGGGAGACCCTGCGCTTTGCTATGCGGGACTGGACCGTGGTGGGGGTGCTGGACGCCGGCAACACCGCCTTCAGTTCGGAAATCTGGGGGGACATCGACCAGATGCAGCAGGCCTTCCGCCGGCCCATCTTCTCCAGCGTCATCCTGCGCCTGCGGGCCCCCGGCGATTTTTATAATCTCAAGGCCCGCCTGGAGGCCGATCCCCGGCTGCCGGTGCAGGTGAAGCGGGAGATCGTCTTTTATGAGGACCAGTCCAAGCGCATGGCCGACTTCATCCGCCTCCTGGGCCTGGTGCTCACCGTGATTTTCAGCCTGGGCGCGGTCCTGGGGGCCATGATCACCATGTACGCGGCAGTGGCCACCCGCACCGTGGAGATCGGCACCTTGCGGGCTTTGGGCTTCAGCCGGGGCAATGTCCTGACGGCCATTATGCTGGAATCGCTCCTCATCGGCCTCCTGGGGGGCCTGGCCGGGCTGGGGGCCGCCTCCCTTATGACGTTTTTCACCATCTCCACCACTAACTGGCAGACCTTTGCCGAGGTGGCCTTCAGCTTTACCCTCACCCCGGACATCGCCGCCAAGAGCCTCCTCTTCGGCCTGGGCATGGGCCTGCTGGGCGGCTTCCTGCCGGCCCTCCAGGCCGCCCGCATGAACATCGTGGAGTCGCTGCGGGCCTTATAACTCTTAGGAAATTTTGACTAATCTCTCCGGCCTCGGACATTGGTTTTTATTAAGACGATCTGTCATCGGGTCAATTACACTCCCGGTTCATACGGCACGGTGCGCCGAAGATCTCTCTCAAGCCACCACTGGACATAATGCGGCCATGCGGATTCATTTTCCGGTTGACACACTTAAAAACGTCTGCCATAATTATTCTGATCAAAAGGGAGTAGCTTTTCAGGGCAAAGTCACCAATACGGTGCCGATAACAGCGCTTGGCTTTGCCGTTGGCTCCTGCCAATAAGCGAGACTTTTGGGGTGAAAAATCGTACCCTGGGTCTTGCTTTTTTTTTGGCCGGACCGGAGTGGAAGTTACATCGGATCTGTGATTCTGACAGAGGGGAGTTTATGACCAAGAAGTACGTCAGTTACATCGTCATTGCGGTGCTGCTCACATTTCCCGGTTTTATGTTGCGGCTTTTCCAGGTGGAGCTCGATCCCCCGGCCGTGGCTATTATCACCGGTGCCGCCATCCTGGGGGCTTCCTTTCTGCTGCTCTGGGCCTGCGAGACCGCCCAGAAGGACATCTCCCAGGCGCTGGCCCTGGCGGTGGTGGCTTTCATCGCCGTTCTGCCGGAATATGCCGTGGATATGTACTTCACCTGGCAGGCCGGCCAGAATCCCGAAGGGGAGTATGCCAAATACGCCATCGCCAATATGACCGGGGCTAACCGTCTGATCATCGGGATTGCCTGGGCCATGGTGGTGGGTATCTTCTGGCTGAAAACCAGGCGCCCGGTGGATCTTGAGAGGGATAGGCGGACTGAAGTTATTTTCCTCGGGGCGGCCACCCTCTATGCCTTTTTTATCCCTTTTAAAGGCAGCCTGGCCTGGTATGATGGCCTCGTCTTCGTGGGGCTCTTCGCCTGGTACATCGTCTTGGCCAGCCGCCGCCCCTGCGTCGAGTGTGAGCTTGACGGCCCGGCGGAGTTGCTGGGTCGATTGTCGCAGAGGAAACGACGGACGGCCACCGCGATACTGTTCTTGTTCGCCGCGGGAGTGATCCTGTCCAATGCCGAACCCTTCAGCGAGTCCCTGGTGGCCACCGGCAAAGTCTTGGGCATCAACGAATTCCTGCTCATCCAGTGGTTGGCACCCATCGCCTCGGAGGCGCCTGAATTCACCGTGGCCGCCATGTTTGCCTTACGGGGCCAGGCCGGGATAGCCCTGGGGAGCCTCATCTCCGCCAAGCTGAACCAGTGGACCCTCTTGGTGGGGATGATTCCCGGCGTTTACGGCATCTCCAGCGGCTCCTTCGCAAGCCCCATACCCATGGGCAGCTTTCAGTTGAACGAAATTCTGCTTACTGCGGCCCAATCTTTACTGGCGGTTGTCCTGCTCCTGAGTCTGCGCCTGGACATCAGGGGCGCCCTGCTGCTTTTTATTTTATTTATCGGCCAGTTCATCCCTTTCGGCTATTTTGCCTCCCTGCTGGGAATACCGTGGCAATCCGCGGGGTATACCGGGATGCACCTGAGCTTTGTCATGCTGTATCTTCTCGTTTCCTGCTATCTTCTCGTGCGGCGCCGCGTGCTGGTTGCGGCAGAATGGGGAGGCATAAATTTTGACCGTCCGGGTGAGGTTGCGACGCCCGTTGCTTTGGCCACCGCGCGCCTCTCTTCCGGCCGGCCGCGACCCAAGTGAGGTCGCCGCTGACCGGCTTTTCTGTTCCTGTCTTGCCGGTTTTCGGCAAAAGAACACGGTCGCTATTAAGTTAGCAGGCGGATCGCCAGGCTGAATAAGTTTAGGTGCAATACTGTTCACTTAAGCTAAAAGCAAGATTATTGGTGGCACAGGCTTCCAGCCTGTGCGCCTATGAACAGGCTGGAAGCCTGTTCCACCTTGCTTAACTAAACAGCATTGAGTTTAGGTGGCCGCAGAGACTCCCGGCAAAGATGCATGATACTCCTGCAAACTGAGGACCTCCAGCCGGCCGGTCCGCACGGCTCGGATGGCCTCGAGAGTGGCCCGGGCTGCGGCCATGGTGGTGGTGTAGGGGATGTCGTACTCCAGGGCGGCCCGGCGGATGGAGAAGGAATCGTCCGTGGTGTAGCGGCCCTGGGGGGTGTTCACCAGGATGGCGATATCCTGGCTCTTGATGCGGTCGATAATATTGGGCCGGCCGGCCCGGATTTTGTGGACCATGGCTACTTGGAAGCCCTGTTGCGCCAGAAATTCGGCGGTGCCGTGGGTGGCGAACAGCTCGAAGCCCAATTCCCGGAAGCCCTGGGCGATTTCCACCAGGGCGGGTTTATCCGGGTCTTTGACGCTGAACAGCACCCCGCCCCCCGTGGGCAGACGCTGGCCCGCGGCCAGTTGGGATTTGGCGAAACTCAGGGCAAAATCCCCGTCCAGGCCCATGACCTCGCCGGTGGAGCGCATCTCCGGCCCCAGCAGCGGGTCCACCCCGGGAAAACGGCGGAAGGGAAAAACCGATTCCTTCACCGCAAAGTAATGGGGCTGCACCTGGTTCAAAAAACCCAATTCCCTTAAGGTCTGGCCTACCATGACCTTGGTGGCCAGTTTGGCCAGGGGGACCCCGGTGGCCTTGCTGACAAAGGGTATGGTCCGGGAGGCCCGGGGGTTCACTTCCAGGACATAAACCTCCCGATTTTTCACGGCGAACTGGATGTTCAGCAGACCCACCACCCCCAACTCTCCGGCCAGGGCCAGGGTCTGGCGGGCGATTTCCGCCTGCATGGCAGGGTCCAGGGAGTAGGGCGGCAGCACACAGGCGGAATCCCCGGAGTGGATGCCGGCCTCCTCGATGTGCTCCATGATGCCGCCGATAACCGTGGTGGTCCCGTCGGAGATGGCGTCTACATCCACCTCGATGGCGTCTTCCAGAAACCGGTCAACGAGGATGGGGTGCTCCGGGGAGACCTCCAGGGCCCAGCTCATGAAGCCGGCCAGGGCCCGGTCATCGGCCACGATCTGCATGGCCCGGCCCCCCAGCACATAGGAAGGCCGCACCACCACCGGGTAGCCGACCTTCCTGGCGATCTTCAGGGCCTCGGCGGTGGTGGTGGCGGTGCCGTTGTCCGGTTGTTTCAGGTTTAACCTGGCCAGCAACTCCTTGAACCGTTCCCGGTCCTCGGCCCGGTCGATGGCGTCGGGCGGCGTGCCTAAAATATTAACCCCGGCCTTGGCCAGGGGCACCGCCAGGTTCAGGGGCGTCTGGCCGCCGAACTGCACTATGACCCCCAGGGGGTTTTCCCGGTGAATAATATTTAAGACATCTTCCCGGGTTAGGGGCTCGAAAAAGAGCCTGTCCGAGGTATCGTAATCGGTGCTCACCGTCTCCGGGTTGGAGTTGACCATGATGGACTCGAGGCCCAGCTCCCGGAGGGCAAAGGAGGCGTGGCAGCAGCAATAGTCGAACTCAATCCCCTGTCCGATGCGGTTGGGGCCGCCGCCCAGAATGATTACTTTATCCCTATCGCCACTGCGGCTTTCATCTTCCACCTCATAGGTGGAATAGTAATACGGGGTGTAAGCCTCGAATTCCGCGGCGCAGGTGTCCACCAGCTTATACACCGGCTTGATGTCGTAATCTTCCCGGAGCTGCCGGATTTTATCTTCCGTCAGGCCCCAGAGATGGGCCAACTGGATGTCGGCAAAGCCGTATTCCTTGGCCCGGCGGAGCATCTCCGGGAGGTGCGTCCCCTCCCGCCCCTGGAGCAACAGAGTTCCAAAAGATGCCAGTTCATCGCTGCACTGCACCAGGTCACGGATCTGGTAAAGAAACCAGGGATCTATCCTGGTGAGCTCATATACTTCCGGCACTGTCAGGCCCTGGCGGAAGGCCTGGCGCAGGTAAAACAGGCGCTGGGAGTTCGGCGTCACCAGCCTGGCCCGGATAACCTCCCAGGGCTGCTCCCCCAGGTCCCTGCCATCGGCCCCCAAGCCGAAGCGCGAGATTTCCAGGGAGCGGAGCCCCTTCTGCAGGGCTTCCTTGAAGGTGCGGCCGATGGCCATGACCTCCCCCACGGACTTCATGGAGGTGGTGAGGAAGTCTTCCGCGCCGGGAAATTTTTCAAAGGTCCAGCGGGGAATCTTTACCACGCAGTAGTCAATGGTGGGCTCGAAGGAGGCATAGGTCTCCCTGGTGATGTCATTGGGGATTTCATCCAGGGTAAAGCCCACGGCCAGCTTGGCGGCAATCTTGGCGATGGGGAAGCCGGTGGCCTTGGAAGCCAGGGCCGAGGACCGGGACACCCGGGGGTTCATTTCGATGACCACCATCTCCCCGGTCTCCGGATGCACCGCAAACTGGATGTTGGACCCCCCGGTCTCCACCCCGATCTCCCGGATGATGGCGATGGCCGCGTCGCGCATCTGTTGATATTCCCGGTCGGTCAGGGTCTGGGCCGGGGCCACGGTGATGGAGTCGCCGGTGTGCACCCCCATGGGGTCCAGGTTCTCGATGGAGCAGATGATGACGACGTTGTCCTTAACATCCCGCATCACCTCCAGCTCGAACTCTTTCCAGCCCAGGACCGACTCCTCCAGCATGACCTCGTGGATCAGGCTGGCCTCCAGGCCATAGGCGGCGAATTCCTGCAGGTCTTCCAGGTTATAGGCGATGCCGCCCCCGGTGCCCCCCAGGGTGAAGCTGGGCCGGACGATTATGGGGTAGTCGAACAGCTCGGCCGCGGCCAGGGTCTCGGCCATGGTGCGGACGATGACGCTCCTGGGGACCCGCAGGTTGATATCGGCCATGGCGTCTCGGAAGAGCTGCCGGTCCTCCGCCTTTTTGATGACCCGGGGGTTGGCCCCGATCATTTCCACCCCGAGGCGTTCCAGGATGCCGGTGTCGGCCACGGCTATGGCGCAGTTGAGGCCGGTCTGGCCGCCCAGGGTGGGCAGGATGGCGTCGGGGCGCTCCCGTTCGATGATCTTGCAGACCATCTCCGGGGTGATGGGCTCGATGTAAGTACGGTCCGCGGTCTCCGGATCGGTCATGATGGTGGCCGGGTTGGAGTTAATCAGCACCACCTCATAGCCCTCTTCTTTCAGGGCCTTACAGGCCTGGGTGCCGGAGTAGTCGAATTCGCAGGCCTGGGAGATGATAATGGGCCCGGAGCCGATGATGAGAATTTTTCTGATGTCAGTACGTTTGGGCATAGTTTTAGTTTGGATTTCGTATCGGTAAGCTTACTTTGGGTTCTAACCGGTATTCTTCAACCCTAAAAATGATGGGCTAACCGGTCTAAGGCAAGCATCAAAAACTGCTTGGATTTTTCTAACATTTCCGAAACTTCTGCAATAGTAAAAAATGTCTCGGCCAGGTAATCCCCCATCTGTCTCTTTTCAAAGCCGCTAATCAGCAATCTGTGGAAATCGGAGGGAAGTTCCCCGGTTTTGGCAAAATGTTGCCCGAAGGCGGAAATCACCGCTTTGTGGCTGGAGAAAGAAAAGCCCTTGGCCTCCAGCAGGGCTTCCGCCATGAAGAAAAGGGCGTAATAGGTTCGGGAAACGGCGGAATCAAGATCACCGGAGTCTATGAGAAGTTCGGCCGAAGCTAAAAACCGTTGCGCCTTCTTGAGGAGACCGGTTGGTTCTTTCAGAGTTCCACCCCCTCATATTTTAGATTTCTCCAAAAGGGACCTGCAGCAGTGAGCCAGGTTTCTTGGGCAATGGGCAAGAGAGAAATTAACACCCCGTAACGTAAATTAAAATCCGTCAAGATATCCAGCAACCGATCGATTTCTTGGGAAGGCCGTACCGTTCCAGCAAGAACCAGAACCAGATCAATATCTGAATCCGGCGTTGCCTCTCTCCTGGCCTGAGAGCCATAGCATATTAACTTTTGTAATCGGTCGCCATATAACTGTGCAACCGCCTGTTTAAATTCTTGGATAATGGCACGGGTAAGTTTATCCATTTTTTTCCGAAAGATTATACCTACTTAAACCTTTGCAAGGCCAGGTTGACGGCTGCCAGATCAAAAGCCCCGGGGTCAAAACCCTCACCCAACCACTCCCGCATCTCTTCGTAATCGGGGTGATCCGGATTACTGGTTATGTCCAGCAATTCTTCGTAGCCCCAGATGCCGCCGGAATCTTCCGGCGGGCAGGCCCGCTCTCCGGCCAGACAACAGGGATAGTGTCTATTTTCTTCCGGTGGGGTGATCTTCTTAACTACGATTTCATGTTCCCAATCATCGCCGAAATCATAGACATAGGAAAATTTCGATCTGGCCTGCTTGACTACGTCCTGCAAAAGGACCTGCTTTTCATCGACGACATCGGGATCAGAGTCAAAGTCCAGGTCGACCGTCCCAATTCTCTCGCCTTTAATGATGAATTCATGCAAATGATAATTTTCCCACCCCATAGCGCACTGAATGATTCTGTGGAGTTTGTCCAGGGAAACATTGCCTTTTACGGCTACTAAACGCCAAATAGGGGGCTCACTGCCGTTGAGAGCGATTTTAAGATGATAAATCTTGGGGGCTGCCGACTTATCACCCTTGTCCTTTAGTTTTCTTGATTTCATCGCGTTCCCTTAAAATTTTTTGGTTCTCTGCCACGTCTTAGAAAAAATCAGGCTGCCGGAAACGGCCATCCCCATCAGAGCCAGACCCAGCAGGGTCCGGTAGAGCGTCCCGAACTCGCCACCGCCCCGGTGCAGGATATTGGCCCAAACGGCCAGTTCCGGGAAGCTCAGCAGCGTCTGGGAATTGAGCACCACGCCGCTCCCGGCCTGCAAAAAAACCAACAGGGCCAGGATAATGCCCATACGCCGGTGCCATTTGCGCAGGTAGGTTTCATCCATACTGTATTCCTCGTAAAGAACTATTACTGCGAGCAATTAATAGATTTTCACGTTGTGCAACTCCTAAAGTCAGGAAAGCAGGAAGCAATGGAACTCTTCAGAGGAAATTAAATCTAAAATCCCCCCTGACCCCCCATTAAAAAAGGGGGGAACTAAAGGATATTCCTTAAAAAGTCCCCCTTTTCTAAAAGGGGGATTTAGGGGGGATTTTGAGATATCCTAACCTATTCTGGATGAGCTCGGCCTCATCTGTATGCAAACCCGAGATGCGAAACTTTACTACACTAATAATCTCTCTCCAAGCAGGCAAATTGTTGGCTGAGAAATAACGGAAGAGGCTTTCCAACCTGTTCATGGACGTAGAGCCGGGCCTGTTCAAGCTGCTTCATAGAGCACTTGTCCCTCTTGGGCAGCCTCAAAAAATACATTCCCGGGAGTTCCGGACCATTCCCGAAAAACGTCTTCACTTACCACCAGGACATCCACAGGGATCCGTAAAGGGCGCAAAACCCGGTGCAAACGCACCATTTCCCCCCTGCGATCCTTTACCTCCGGTAGAACCACCAAAAAATCCAGATCACTGTCTTTATGCGGGCTGCCGCGGCCGTACGAACCGAACAGGATGATGCGGCTCGGCCGGGCCGCATTTTTCAGGAGGGTGGCAGCTTGGTGGATTTTCGAGGTGGGAATCATTTCCTTGGTATCTTTTCCTGCCGAGGCTCGGCCGCTTAAACATTAAACCGGATTTCCACGATATCCCCGTCTTCGATATGATAATCCCGGTCCACCAGGCGCACCAGCTTTTTAGACCGGGCTTCCTGCATATTAAAGACGTTCAGGAAATCCTCATAGCGGACGATGTCGGCCTTGATGAAGCCCCGGGCCAGGTCGGTGTGAATCTTGCCGGCGCAGGTGACGATGTCGGCGTGCCGGGGCGTGGGCCAGGCATGGACCTCCTTCTTGCCCACGGTATAGAAAAAGACCAGGCCCGCTTTTTCCAGCACCCGGGTGAGGATATCGTCGAGTTCCAGAGATTCGGCAACCACCAAAGTGGGCTTCAGGCTGAGGGGGGCCAGGGCTTTTAGCAATGCCTGTTCCGCCGGCGAAAATTGGCCGTCGCAGAGGGGTTCCTCGGCCTCCAGCATCTCCAGGCAGCGGCCCAGCAAGGCTTTTTCCGCCGCATCATCGGTCCGGTCCCGCCGGGTTTCCAGCTTTTCCAGGTCATAAATCAACAGATCCAGAATCTTGTCCGCGGCCACCACCAAGGCGTCGGCATGGACCAGGTCATCCCGGATAATCTCCAGGTAAAAGGGGGTAATCTTCAGGGGTTCGCATTTTTTCACCAGTTCCAGAAACCTGTCGTCATGGTACTTGACCTTGCCCTCGGGCAGGTCAAGTCCGATGCTGCCTACTTTCATTGACTTTAACCTCTCGCTAGACGTTATCTAATCACCTATTGCAGGTAATCGTCTCTGTTTAAATTATTTAATATGCTTCCCGCCGATGTCTTATTTTCAAGATAGTGATAATTTTATCTTTATCATTGATTTCATAGAGAACTCTGTGATCCCCCACCCGCAAGCGCCAATCATTGAGCGATCTGGTAATCTTGCGTGCTTGCGTAGGCCGGGGGTTTTGAGCCAGGTTCATGATTTCCTGGATAATACGGCCGCCGAGTTCACGGGGCAATTTTCGTATATCCCGCTCGGCCCGCCGTTCCAGGTAAATCTCATACACCCTCGTGATACTACGCCAGAAACTCGTCCAGCTTTCGAAGTTTCAAGGGCTTCTGGCGGATTTCCTCCAACAGACGCAAA
>VGSX01000065.1 GCA_016874895.1 Deltaproteobacteria bacterium | reverse complement strand
GGCGGCATCCTGGCCAGGAGGGCCGTGGTGAAAGGCGCCAGGGCGCCGGGCAGGTCCTCCACCGCCCGATCCACCACCATCTCCACATAAAAGCTTCCCTGGGTAAAGAACAGGGCATTGGGGGTGGCGTAGGCATTGGCGGTCAGAGCCAGACTGAGGGCGCCGGGACGCCGCTGGGAGCTGAACACCGCATAAGCATTGGTGGGCGTTCCCATGTCGTAGATGAACACCTCCAGGTAGGCCCCGGCGGGGCTCTCCAGCCTAAAGCTGCGGCAGGACATCTCCTGAAAGCCGGCGGCCAGGTACAATTCCGCCTTGCCGTCGATCTTATCGGAGAGGTTCTCCGGCCCGTGGCTCTGGGGCGGCCCCAGAGGCTGGAAGCCGGGCACCTCCGGGATAAAAGCGGCGGTGGCAGCCTGGCCCGCCCCGGCCGCCAATTGGCCCACCATAGACGTAACCTGCAGCGACTCCAGCAGGGCGGGATTAAAACGGGCCTGCTGCACCAGGAGCCAGACCGAAATCAGCCCCAGCAGGACCAGGATGGCATAACCGGTGCGCTGCTGGGCTGCACTGATCTTTTTTGCCTGTTTTCGGGCCATGCCGATTCCCCTGTCCGCTCATCTGCCGGAGAGTTTCTTCTGCGGATTCAGATCACAGAGCCGGGTGAAGTTTATTTCCTTGCGGAGGATTGTTTCCAAGGGTTCGGCAACCAGTTCGCGGTTGCTTCATGCTGCCCCTCCGGTTCGTTTTCTTTCCCAATATTTATCATATAGTTTTCCTTCCTGCCTGACAACTATATTACCATTTCAGGCTTTTGGGGCTGGAAGGCCAGGCGCCTGCCGCCTGGATTCTGCTGCAAGCGGCAAACCTCTGTTACTTTAGCCGGAAAGTGATATCTCTAATGACCTGTTCCCCCAGATCCCGCTGCATGGCGGCCAGTATTCGGGGTTTAAGGAAATGCAGCTCCTGCATCCAGGGGCTGTCGTCCACTTCCACATAGAGGGTTTTTCTCTTAAAATCAGCCAGGTGGGTGTGTTTTCGGAGCACTGCCGAGACGGCCTGTTCCCAACTATGGCGCAGGCGGGCGTGAAGTCCGAGCTGGCGCAGGTCGGCGGGGGTAAGAACTTTCTGGAGGATGTCCTGGATGGGGGCCGGAGAGGCTAAGTTCGGACGTCGGGACATGGCTGGCAGTGCCCTCCCAGCCGGCTCAGCCGGTCACCCGGGAGCAGGCCCGGGCAAAACCGGGAGCCGAAGCGGCAATGGTGCTCTCCGGCACGCAAAAAGCCAACCGGAAATAACCGGGGCGGCCGAAGCCCCGGCCGGGGACGGCCAGGATATTTTCTTTTTTCAGTTCCTGGACAAACTCCACATCATCGGCCAGGGGCGATTGGGGAAACAGGTAAAAGGCGCCCTTGGGTTTGACGAAATCATATCCGGCTTCGGAGAGAATCCTGCCGAAAAGCTCCCGGCGCCGGGCGTAAGGAGAAATATCCACCGAAATTTCCGGCATTTTGGCCACCAGCCGCTGCATCAGGGCCGGGGCGTTGACAAAGCCCAGTATCCGGTTGGCCAGGATCATGCCGGCCACCAGTTCCTGGCGGCCCCGGGACTGGGGGCTCACCGCCAGGTAACCGATGCGCTCTCCCGGCAGGGACAAATCCTTGGAAAAGGAGGTGGCCAACAGGGTATCGGGGTAGGCCTGGAAAATGCTGGGCAGGGTCAGACCGTCGAATACCAGGCGGCGGTAAGGTTCATCGTTGATGAGGTAAATGGTCCGGCCATAGAAAGTGCTCTGGGCCGCCAGCAGTTCCCCCAGGGACCGCAAACAGGCTTCGTCATACACCTGACCGGTGGGATTATTGGGCGAATTGATGATGACCGCCCGGGTATGGTCATTAATGGCCTGCTCCAGGGATTTCAGGTTGGGCTGGAACTGGTCGTCGGTCTCCACCACCCGGGCCACCCCGCCGTGATTTTCAATATAAAAGAGGTATTCCGGGAAAAAAGGGGCCAGGACAATAACTTCTTCCCAGGGATCCAGCAGGGCCTTGAGAATAACGTTCAAGGCCCCCGCGGCCCCGCAGGTCATGATGATATCATCCGGCTGGAAGGGCAGACTATGAACTCCGGCAAGATAGTCCGAGATAGCCCGGCGGGTGGCCGGGAGGCCGGCATTGGGCATGTAGCCGTGTGCCCCGGTCTGCGGGTCCTGGAGAATCTCCCTGAGGGTTTCCTTCACCGCCAGCGGGGGCTCCAGATCGGGGTTGCCCAAGGTGAAGTCATAAACATTCTCAGCTCCCAGACGGGCCTTTAACTCCGCCCCTTCTTCAAACATACGGCGGATCCAGGAGGAGGACTGCATGGCGGCGGACATTTTGCTGGCGATAGTCATGGGCTGATCCTCTTAACTAACAGGGTGCAGTGCCGGGTAAAAAGTTCAAGGTTCGAAGCATTATTGGGCGTGTCGGGCCGCCCTTCTTAATGTCTGGCTCTCACTATATACTATCGCCGTCCGGCCCGCAAATCATCTCCGGCCTTGGGGGGCAGGCCGCGCTGGCGGATGGCGGCGATGGTGCGCTCGATATCGTAAGGCACCCGGCGGATCTCCACCCGGACCTCACTTCCCAACTCCACGATGGCATAGGCGGCCAGGGGGTTGCCGTCCTTGGGAAAGCCGACGCTGCCCGGATTGACCAGCCATTTCCCCCCTATGGGGCGGACCGAGGGGATATGGGTGTGGCCCGTAAAGACGATGTCCTCCTCCACCTCGGACAATAGGTCCCAGACCATGTCGTCCGGCCAGCTCGGGCGGACATAATCTTTAACGTGCCGGGGACTGCCATGGGTCAAAAGCAGGCGCCACCTGCCCCTGACCAGGGACAGGCGTTCCGGGAGCGCCCCCAGAAAGGCCCGGCTCTGAGAGTTAACCTCGATTACCGTCCAGTGATAGATCTCCCGGCCCATGGGGGTAATTTTGGCGTTGAGGAACTCGCCGATGGGATCGCCAACCCGGGCCAGCACGGCCTGATCATAGTTGCCGGTGATGCCGGGCAGACCTCGCCGGGAGATCAAAGCCACCGTTTCGTTGGGAAACGGGTTGTAGCCCACGAGATCGCCCAGGTGAAATATTTCCGTCAAACCCTGGGACTCAATGTCCGCCAGGACGGCTTCCAGGGCCGGCAGATTGCCGTGGATATCGGATATGATGGCTAAACGGGTCATGGGTTGGTGAATAAGGGGTGGTTGACTGGTTATCGAAAAACTTTCCGCCTCATAAAAGCATATCACCTCATATCAAGGGGTCAAAGACGGTGTCGGGTTCAGCCCCGCCGGATTGCGGCGCCCCTCGCCAGGCCAGCAGATAGAGGATCGCCGGTCCGGTATTCTGCAAGGCATGGGGAATGCCCGGCGGGATAATCACCAGGGTGCGCTGGTCACTGAGAAGGCGCTGGTGCGGAAGATTATCGGTATCTCGCCACACCAGCAGCCCCTGTCCATGAAAAACATAGAGCCATTCGGTTTTTTGGGGGTGCCGGTGTTGACCCCGCACCTGACCGGGTGCAATGGAAATGAGATGAAAGCTGGCGCCCAGGTCTTCCAGAGGTAATGATTCAGGGAGGTGTTGAAAGGGAAAATAGACAAACCCGCGCTCGTCCTGGCGCAGGGATGACCCCAAATCTAAGAATTGGATTTCATCGTGCGGCAAAAGAGCCCTCCCCTAAAGTCTGCCAGCCTGAACACTTGCTTTAGCTCAGGGTTATTGATAAAGTAAGCGATTATGTCAGAGTTTATTATAGCCGTTTGGGGCGCGCATGGCAACGATCAACGACCTAGTGCTGGTGCATATCGAAGGCAAGCCGGCTTTTTTTTCCCGGATCAACGACATTAATCCTGATGTCAAACGAGGCTGGTATCAGGTGGAGCTGCTGGTTTTGGGTCTGCCCCTGCAGAGTATTGTCTGGATCCTGGAAGAGGCCCATCTGCAGGGGGAGGAGTTCACCATGGGCGGCACCCCGGTGCGCCTGGAAAATATTCCTCCCAAACTGGCGGTTCCTCCCCCGCCCTCGGCCGAAACGGACAGCAAGGGCAAGATCATTCCTTTAAAGCGCAAGACTTAAATCGCCGACGCCGGGCAGCGGTCCCCGATAATCCCGGTAATGATACATCCACAGACGCTGCCAGAGAGGGATTTTTCGCAATAAGAATAAAAGGTGGAGGTAGTAGAACAGCCGGTGCCGGCGGATCGCCCGGCCTACCTCCTGAGCATGCGCCCGGCTTGGCGTTGCGCCCCTGGGCTGGTCGGCCCGGGCTAAAACATAAAAACTGTCCCGTCGAAATACCCTGGTTTTTTCCACCTGCCAGCCGGTTCTGGCTAGGCAGGCCTGGAGAGTTTGGGGGGAGAAATAATAATTGTGGGCCAGCGAAAAGAGTCGGGTAGGTCCCACCTTGGGGGCCATGATATTGGGAGTGTCGAGAAAAAACAAGGCCCGGGGCGCCGCCAGAGAGCGGATCTTCTCCAGGAAGGACAAGGGATCGGGAAAGTGTTCAATGACATGGGAAGCAGCGAAGAAATCAAATTTCCCCGAAAAGTCGGTTTCTTCAAAACGGCAATTGACCACTTCCAGGCCGAAGTGCTGTCGGGCGTAGTGGGCCTGTTGCCGGTCCGGTTCCACCCCCACGGCCTGACACCCCTTCTGAACCAACCAATGGCTCAAGAAACCCAAACCACTGCCTATCTCCAGGGTCCGCCAGTCGGACCGGATAAGTTCTGCCAGAAAATCGATCTGCTGCCGTACCCGCCGTTGCACCCGTCTCTCCTGACGGCGGTCAATATTCTCGTTGGTGTGAAGCTGACGATGGCTTAGGCCTAATTTCTGCCGGTCAGCATCCTGCACCAGCGGGTCATGGTACACCAGACCGCAGGATTGACATAGGACGGTGGCGATCCGTAAGCCGTGGTAGACTTTTTGCCCCAGGCGGACGGTAGTTTCTTTCTGGCACAAGGGGCAGGCAAGGCTCGACATGGTCTGGTTACTTTCTTAGAAGGGATTAATTTTTCTCGTGAAAATCCACCTTAAAAAAAGGGGAGTTTAAAAAGGCCACCATTTTTCCCCCCTTTTCTAAAGGGGGTCAGGGGGGATTTTAATCACCGGGGGTGGCCCCAATGGCCATGATGGTTCCGGTCATGAGGCACAATTAACCGAAGCTCGACGAACCCGCCGCAAAGACAGTAGGCCCTTGAACCTGGGGCCGGTGAGATGGCCAGGTAGAATTGGAATTGGGAGGCCGACCGCCAGGTTACCAAGGAACTCCCTGCTAAGGGAAATATATTGATTTTTCTTCACTTGGCAATTAAAAAAATAAGCAGCGCGAGAGGAACCGGGGCAGCAGTGAGCGAGGAGCGCGGCGAGTGAGAATTCTGCTAGTGCAGCCGACGACTTATTATCCCGGGAAAAAAGCGCTTCGCAGCAGGACCCGTTGGCTGCTGGGACTAACCTTGCCCTATCTGGCAGGTCTTACCCCGAAACACATCACCGTGGAGCTGGCCGACGACCGTTTAGGGCCCATCCCCTATGAGCGGCGTTATGATCTGGTGGGGATCACCGCCACCTGCGCCACCGCCGAGCGGGGGTTTGAGATTGCCGGAGAGTTCCGACGGCGCCGGGTGCCGGTGGTTATGGGCGGCTTTCATGTCACCCTGCACCCGGAAGAGGCCCTGGAGCACTGCGACGCCGTGGTAGTGGGGGAAGCGGAGCCCGTCTGGGAGCAGGT
Source organism: Deltaproteobacteria bacterium (assembly GCA_016874895.1). Taxonomy (GTDB): domain Bacteria; phylum Desulfobacterota; class Desulfobaccia; order Desulfobaccales; family Desulfobaccaceae; genus Desulfobacca. The sequence goes on along the minus strand of VGSX01000065.1, from coordinate 8,624 downwards.
CCTGGAGGACGCCCGCCGGAAATGCCTGCAACCCCGCTATCAGGCGTCCGAATTTCACGACCTGGCCGGCCTGCCCCGGCCTCGCCTGGAGCTCATCGATTTTCGCAGATACCGGGTGAAGATTGTCCCCACCCAGACGAGCCGAGGCTGCCCCTATCAGTGCAATTTCTGCGAGGTCCCCATAGTTTACGGCCATACTTACCGCCGGCGGCCCATCGGAGAGGTGCTGGCGGAAATTAAAACCCTGGTCAAGCTCACCGGTCTTAAGAAGATATACTTTGTGGATGATAATCTCACCGGGCACCGGGACTATGCCAAAGAACTTTTCCGGGGGCTTATCCCCTTGAACATCCGCTGGAGCTGCCTCTGGACCATCAACACCTCCCGGGATGACGAGCTGTTGGACCTGGCCAAGCGGGCCGGCTGCTATCATGTTAATATCGGTATCGAAAACGTCTGCGCCGAAAGCATCCACGCCATCGCCAAGGTGCAGAACCCGGTGCAGGAATACAGCCAGCTCCTGAAAAAACTCAACGAACGGGGGCTTTTTTATTCCCTCAATTTTATGTTCGGGCTCGACGGGGATACTACGGCCCTGTTCGATGAAACCCTGGAGTTTTTGGAGCGCATCAAGGCGCCCATGGCCTTTTTTAACTCCGTCACCCCCCGGCGGGGGACACCCTTATGGAATCAGCTGTACCAGGAAGGCCGGGTGCACAATCCCGAGGCCGAGAAATACCTGGGCATGGTCTGTAATTTCCTGCCCAAAAATATGACCCCGGAACAGTGCGAGGATGGCGTATGGCGTTGTTTCCAGAAATTTTATTCCTATGCCTCCATCTGCCGGCGGCTGCTGCTGCCGCCCAACGGCTATTTTTTTCAGGGACTGCCCAGCAATCTCTATTTCCATTACGTGGTGAACCGAAAAATCGATCCGGTGGATTTCTATTGACCGGGACCTCGCCTGGGTTTTCTGTGCTTCTAGGGTGTTAATCTCACCATAGAGACACAGAGGGTACAGAGGGGAAAGGAAAAATCATGGCAACGCACCAGGTGAACAAAACCTACCAGGAAATCAATGAAAAAATTAAAACCGGGCGGGCGGTGGTGGTGACCGCCGATGAGATCATCGATATCGTGCGGCGGCAGGGGGACGTGGCCGCGGCCCGCACGGTGGACGTGGTTACCACCGGCACCTTTTCCCCCATGTGTTCCTCCGGGGCGTTGCTGAATCTGGGGCATAGCCATCCCCCCATCAAGATTGCCCGGGCCTGGCTCAATAGCGTCCCGGCCTACGCCGGCCTGGCCGCGGTGGATATCTACGTCGGCGCCACGGAACCCACCCTGGATGACCCTCTGAACAAAGTATATCCGGGGGAATTTAAATACGGCGGCGGCCATGTTATTCAGGATCTGGTGGCCGGGAAGACGGTGCATCTCCAGGCCGAGGCCTACGGCACGGACTGCTATCCCCGGAAAAAGTGGGACCGGCATCTGACCATCTCCGAACTGGTCAATGCCATCCTCTTAAATCCCCGCAATGCCTACCAGAATTATAATTGTGCGGTCAATCGCACCAAAAAAATCATTTATACCTATATGGGGCCTTTGCGCCCCCGCATGGGCAATGCCAATTACTGCACCTCCGGACAGTTGAGCCCACTCCTCAAGGATCCTTATTACCTCACCATCGGCATCGGCACCCGGATTTTTCTGGGAGGAGGCGTGGGTTACGTCACCTGGCCCGGCACCCAGCACAATCCCCAGGCGCCCCGGGCCGAAAACGGCATTCCCACCAAGCCGGCGGGGACCTTGATGGTTATGGGGGACCTCAAACAGATGCACCCCCGATACCTGGTGGGGGTCAGCATTCTCGGCTACGGCTGTTCCCTGACGGTGGGGCTGGGCCTGCCCATCCCGGTGTTGAATGAGGAAATCGCTCACTACTGCTCCCTCACCGATGAAGATATCCTCGTGCCCGTGGTGGACTACGGCGAGGATTATCCCAATGCCACCGGCCGCATCCTGACCCATGTAACCTATGCCCAACTCCGGCAGGGGACCATCGAGGTGGAGGGCCAGCAGGTCAACACCGTGCCCCTGTCCAGCCTGGGGCGTTCCCGGGAAATCGCCCAGACCTTGAAGACGTGGATTCAGTCCGGGGAATTTCTCCTGGGCGAGCCGGTGGAGCTGCTGCCTTCCGCACCCCGGCAGAAGTATCGGCCCCAGGAGAGCTTTGAGGAAACGTAGGCGTTCAGCTATCAGCAATCAGCTTTCAGCAAAAACAATGGGTTAAGGAAACTAAGCGAAAAACCAGTGATCCACCACCTTAGAATAACTATTTGAATTTAAGCCATTAGCTGACGGCTGTAAGCTGACCGCTGAACATTTACGAGGAAACATCCTGACAGATCAACTCACCTGGAAACTGGCGGCAGACCTGGAACGCCTGCGGATAATATTGGGAACCTGGAAGCGGGTGGTGGTGCTGTTCTCCGGGGGGGTTGATTCCACCCTGCTCCTGCAAGCCGCAACCGAGGTCCTGGGCCCTGGCGTGGTGGCCCTGACCTTCCTGGGGACCCACTGCCCTTCGGGGGAACTGGTCGCGGCCCGGGAAACGGCGCAACACCTTAGGGTGCGCCATCTGGTGGAAGCCTTCGATCCGCTCAGCCTGCCGGAGTTCCGGGATAACACCCCCAGGCGCTGTTATGTCTGCAAACAGGAGATTTACCGGCGGGGCTGGGACATCGCCGCTTCTTTAGGGGCCGAGGCCCTGCTGGACGGGGCCAATCTGGATGACTCCGAGGCCGACCGGCCGGGCCTGCAGGCGGCCCGGGAACTGGGCGTCCGCAGCCCCCTGCGGGAGGCCGGCTTAGGCAAGGCGCAGATCAGGGAACTCAGCCGGATCTGGCACCTGCCGGGCTGGGACCGGCCGCCCCAGAGCTGTCTGGCCACCCGCTTCCCGGTCCATACCCGACTTAACGCCGAAATTATGGGGCGGGTGGACCGCGTGGAGACTTTCCTGCGCCAGCAAGGCCTGGACCCGGTGCGGCTGCGGGTCCACGGCGACCTGCTGCGCCTGGAACTGCCGCCGGAACACTGGCCCCGCTTGCTGTCGCCAGAGGTCCGGGAGGCCCTCTCCCACATGATAACCGACCTGGGCTGGCGCCACCTGACCCTGGACCTGCTGGGGTACCAGAGCGGCAGCATGAATGCGCCACCCCAGGAGAGGATTACCGGTCAAGATTGATCAGGCCTGCGGACGTTTGAAGTTAATACCGTTTCCGGTTTTCAGTAATATGAGGCGGCCCGTGGCCGCCGGAAATGGCATGCACGGCACGCCCTCTTATTCTTTACACCTTGAAATTTGGTCTTTTCATAACACATTCAGCCAAGGGATGGTTTTTCATCAAGGCACTGGCCTGCCTCCCGCTCCAAGTCCTTAAGGTCTTCATAAAGTCGGCGGGAAACGAACAGTTCCACCAGATCCTGGTCCAGTCTGCCCCTGGCGGCTTCTTCCTGCAGGACCGCGGCGGCTTTATCGTAGGCATAGGAGGACCGGTAGGGCCGGTCTGTGGAGGTGAGGGCGTCGAAGATGTCGGCAATGGCCAGGATGCGGGTCTGATAGGGCAGTTCGGCGGCGGTCAGGTGAAAGGGATAACCGGAACCGTCCAACCGCTCGTGATGGCCGGCGGCAAACCGAGGCACCCGGGCAAGATGCTTGCTGAAGGGGATCTTTTCCAAAATATTCAGGGTCTGCAGGGCGTGCCCCTGAATCTCGGCGTATTCCTGGGGGGTCAGGTTGCCCCGCAGTACCAGCAACGAAGTCAATTCCTCAGGGGTGAGCAGGGGCTGCCGGAGCGTCTGACATTCCGCCTCGGTAAGGAGAGGGTGGGTATCTTCCTTCAGGTAAAGGCGTTTGGCCGCAATCCCGGCCAAGCGCTCCGGGGCCTCCGCCGGCAGATAGTTTAACCGGTTGATCTCCTGGATAAAAAGAAAATCTTGCTCCAGTTCCGCCTTGGCCGCCTCGCTGCCGGCCTGCATCTGGGCCAGGTAGAAGCGCCAGCGGATGGCTTCCAGATGGTCGGCGGAGAGTTTTTGGTTCTTATCCAACAGGGCGTCCCGCACCCCGATCTTGCCGATATCGTGCAGCCAGGCGCTGAAGCGCAGTTCCTCCAGTTCCGGGTCGCTGAAGGAGACCTCGGCCAGCGGGCCGTGCCGGCACTCATTGACGCCCCGGGCCAGGGCCAGGCTGTAGGCCGCCACCCGGCGGGAATGTCCGGCCGTATGCGGACTGCGGGCGTCAATGGCCGAAACGGAGTAAACCATCAGCGCTTCAAAAAGATTTTTGATGGTGGCCAGCAGGCGGACGTTGTTGATGGCCACCGCCGCCTGGGAGGCCAGGGCCAGAACCAGGGTCTCGTCTTCTGCGGAAAATGGTCTGATTTCCCCTGACTCGTTTACAGGATTGATAAGCTGCAACACCCCCACCACCTCACCCCGATGATCTTTCAATGGCGCCGCCAGCATGGCCTGGGTGCGGTAGTTATTCCGGCGGTCAAAAGAGGGATCAAAGTGACAGGGCAGGAACTCCGGCAGGTGATAAACATCCTCGATAGTGAGCACCTTCCCGGTGAGGGCTGCGTACCCGGCGATGCTTTCCTGATTGATGGGGATTTCATGATATTTGAAACAGAGATAATCGCTGCCGAAACTCCGGGCCAGAGCCTCGTTCTGGGCTATCTCGAACTTCAGGAAATCTCCCTCCACCAGGTAAAGGCTGCCCCCCTGGGCCGCGGTGAGCTGGCGCAGCTCGGTGATGATCCGGAACAGCAGCCGGTTCAGATCTCTCTCACTGGTCAGAGCAATGCTGATATCGATGAGCTTCTGTTTCTCCAACAACAGCCGGTTTTCGTCCGCCTGGTAACTCAAGGAGCGTCTCCGTATTTAACCACCATGAAGTTTTTTTATTCTTCGTTTAATATAGTTTTTTTTGTAGTAAAAGCAAGGGGACAGGCAATCCCCTTAGAGTGTTATCCATGTGGCCGGAGGGAATTCACGGTATTATCAGGGGAGAGCCCGCCGTGAGTTCGCCTGAGAATAGGTTAGACGTATAATGATGAAAAATGTCAAGGCCTTGGGCCTCTTTTCCGGCGGTCTGGACAGTATGCTGGCGGCTTTGGTGCTCCGGGAGCAGGGCATCCAGGTCACCGGCCTGGTCTGGGTGACGCCTTTTTTCACCTCCGAGAAGGCGGAGGAATCCGCCGCGGCCATTGAGCTGCCTCTGATCATCGAAGACTTCACCGACCGCTACCTGCACCTGCTGTACGAACCGCCCCACGGTTTCGGCAAATGGATGAACCCCTGCGTGGACTGCCACCTGTTGATGCTCCGGGAAGCGGGTAAGATCATGGAGGCGGCGGGTTTTGATTTTCTGTTCACCGGCGAGGTTGTCGGGCAGCGGCCCTTCAGCCAGAACAAGGGTTCCTTGAATCTCATTGCGAAAAAGTCGGGCTACGGGGACCGGCTGCTGCGGCCCCTCAGCGCCAAGCTGCTCAAGATGATCCGGCCTGAGCAGGAAGGCCTGGTGGACCGGGACCGGCTCCTGAATATCAGCGGCCGGGGGCGCAAACGCCAGATGGAGCTGGCGGCCCGGTACGGCCTCACCTCCTATCCCGTCCCGGCCGGGGGGTGTCTCCTCACCAATCCGGGGTTCTCGGCCCGGCTGCGGGACCTGGTGCAGCACCTGCCCCAGGCCGAACTCCGCCGCCGGGACCTGGAGCTGCTCAAATGGGGCCGGCATTTCCGCCTCAGTCCCTCCCTGAAGGTCATCGTGGGCCGGGACGAGCGGGACAACGAGGCTTTGGAAAGACTTATCCGGCCGGGGGATGCGGTTCTCCGGACATTGGACTATCCCGGGCCGCTGGTGGTTATCCCCCAGGCCCCACCTGAGGCTGACCTGACCACCGCAGTGGTTTTATGCGCCAGCTACAGCAGCGCCCCCCTGGGGGAACCGGTGGACCTCACGCTGGCCGGCCGAGCCGGTGAGACCATCATTACCGGCCAACGCGGCCCCCGAGAGGTTTTCCAGGAAATGTTGCTTTAACCTGAATGCCACCCGAAGGGTTGCCTCTCATCCGATCCCCCTAATTCACCGAAAATTCAACTCGAAATGGTTTCACCTGAAAAGTGCCTCCAACTTAAACTGTTAGAGGAATATTATATTGAAATATTATCTATTTTTAACTAGTTGAGATATCATATCGGTGCATTCCAAACCGAACTTGGTGTTAGACATGGTCGACGCGCCAAAAGTGTTGACAACGAGCGCGCTATTGTATTATAAACAATCATTATGACTTTTTGTCATAGGCGTCTGTTTGACGACGCTGAAAAGAAAAACATGTTCCCGACCTCCCCCTTAACGATGCCAGAGATAAAAATCTTTTGCATTCCCCAAGAAAAGAAGGGAACGTTTTAACGTGATCAAGGCAAGCTTCACCGGAAAAACAGGAATTTTCCTGAGCGGACAGGGCTGCTAGCATATCGACATCGACAACCGAAAACTATTCTCGTAGGCGTTCAGCTATCAGCTATCAGCAATCAGCTTTCAGCAAAAACAATGGGTTAGGAAAACTAAGCGAAAAACCAGTGATCCGCCACCTTAGAATAACTTTTTGAATCTAAAGCATTTGCTGATGGCTGTAAGCTGACCGCTGAACGCTTACCTATTCTCAAACCATAGGAGCTAAAAACCATGCATTTGGCAATGGTCGGGGTGGGTTATGTGGGTTTGGTGACGGGCGCCTGTATGGCGGAGGCCGGCCATCAGGTTATCTGTATGGACCTTGATCCTGAAAAAATCGAGGCCTTGCGTCGAGGAGTCATTCCCATTTATGAACCTGGCCTGGAAGATTATGTGCATCGGAATGTGGCTGCCGGCCGACTTTCATTCACCACTGACCTCAAGGAGGCAGTGTCGAAAAGCCAGGCTATTTTTGTCTGCGTAGGAACCCCCAGCCGTGAGGATGGCTCCGCCGATCTGCAGTATGTTTTTGGAGTGGCTAAAAGTGTGGGGCAGACCATGGAGGACTACAAAGTCGTGGTGGATAAATCCACGGTCCCGGTGGGCACCGCGGCCCGGGTGCGTCAGCTGATCGCTAAAGAGCTGGCCCGCCGGGGTGTGGACCTGTCCTTTGACGTGGTTTCCAACCCGGAATTTCTCCGGGAAGGTGCGGCCATCGGCGACTTCATGTCCCCGGACCGTATTGTCGTGGGGGTGGAGAGCGACCGGGCCAAGGAATTGATGGCAGAGGTTTACCGTCCCTGGACCGAAAAAAATCATCCCCTGTATTTTATGGAAGTGCCTTCGGCGGAATTGACCAAGTATGCTGCCAACTCCTTTTTGGCCGCGAAGATTTCCTTCATCAATGAAATCGCCAACCTCTGCGCCCTCACCGGGGCCAATATCGTTAACGTGCGCCAGGGCATGGGGTCTGACAAGAGAATCGGCCCCCTCTTTCTCAATCCCGGGCTGGGATACGGCGGTTCCTGTTTCCCCAAGGATGTCAAGGCATTGATACATACTGCCAAAACTTTGGCCTACAACTTTAAGATGCTGGAAGCCACTGATACCGTGAACATGACGCAGCGCCACCGGTTTATCTTAAAAATCATCCAGCATTTTAATGGAAATCTGGACGGCAGGAAACTGGCGATATGGGGACTGGCATTTAAACCCGACACGGATGATATCCGGGAAGCTCCGGCCTTGACCCTCATAGAGCGTCTGCTGGACCTGGGGGTGCAACTCGCCGTGTACGATCCTGCAGCCATGAATGAAGTAAAAAAATATTTCCACCAGCATCCCGAACGTGATCGGATAACTTATGGTGAATTTCCGGAGGCGGTCCTGCCCGGGGCCGACGCCTTGATCATCTGTACCGAGTGGCAGGTTTTCCGGAAGGCCGATCCCCAGGCGATCAAATCCCGGTTAAAAAACCCCGTGGTTTTCGACGGCCGCAATATTTTCAAGCCTGAGGCCATGCGTGACCTGGGCTTTACGTATTTTTTTGTCGGCTAAGTATCGGCTGGTACCTGGTGAGATGTAGAGATGTAGAGATGTAGAGATGTAGAGATGTAGAGATGTAGAGATGTAGAGATGTAGAGATGTAGGGCGGGAAAGCGAAGCGCATCCCGCCTTCGGACATCGGCCACAATAAATAATCGCCCAGACCTGGAGGTCGGCGCCTTCCAGCAGATTTTGGGGGAGTATCTCGGCATGCCTGTGGAAATGCAGAATTACCTGGAAAAGACCTGGGCCGTCCGCAAAAAGGTTCAGGGCGACTTAAAGCTCACCATCCTGGCGGCTGGCCTGGGGCGGCGCATGGACCCGATTTCCCAGCACCATCTTCCCAAGCCCATGTTTCCTCTGGGCGGGTGCGTGCCCATGCTGGAGATCTGGGTGCGGCGGGGCGTAGCCGCCGGCATTACGAACATCTCCATGAACCTGTGCGTCCTGAGGGAAACCATCAGGTCACACTTCAAAGACGGCCTGCTCTTCGGCGCGGACATCGATTATGTGGAAGAGGACACTCCCAGCGGCACCTTCGGCGGGGTCTGTA